>JAHHTM010000099.1 GCA_020024675.1 Muricomes sp. | reverse complement strand
ATATGGTGGAATGTGGAACGGCAGATGAAGTCTGTGAAACACCATTGCATCCGTACACAAAAGCTTTGCTTTCAGCTGTTCTGGATATTCATGGAACAGAAAAAGAACGGATCGTGCTGGAAGGAGAAGTACCAGATCCGGTTAATACCCCATTTGGATGTCCTTTCCACACGAGGTGTAAAATGGCGAAAGAACGATGTGGGAAAGAAAAACCAGAACTCCAATTTATAGAAGGCAGACATGCAGTCTGCTGTCATTATGCAGAAGGAGAAGAAGAGTGAAAACAGGAATCATATCAGATATACATTTAGACACAAATGAAGCGTATCCGGTATTAGATACATTATGTGATATATTGCACAAAGAAAACTGTACAGGTCTTATTATTGCCGGAGATATTACAGATACAGCATACACTACATTTAAGTGGTTGGATAAGATTAGACAAAAGATTGAAATGCCGTTATTGTTTGTTCCGGGAAATCATGATCTGTGGGATCCAGACAAAAAATTTAAAAATACGTGGCAGATCTATGAAGAGTACAAGCAGCAAGAAGGATGTCTTTGCGGAAAGGCCGTAAACCTTGGAAATCAGAAGATTATTACCGGAAGTATCGGATGGTATGATTATTCTTTAGGAGCAGACCACTATACGACAGAGGAATTTAATAAAAAAAACCATGCAGGCCGAGTGTGGCAGGACAGTAGATTTGTGCATTGGGAAGAAGATGATAGAATTGTGTGTAAAGACATGCTTCAGGAAATGGAACGTATTTTTGAAGCAAATAAAGAGAAAGATATAGTAGCGGTTACGCATATGATATCTGCTGTGGAGTGCAGTGTGATTCCACCTGTAAACAACTGGGATTATTTTAATGCGTTTTTAGGAAGCAAAACTTACGGAGAATCTTATGAAAAATACGGAGTGTCCTGTGCAATTATGGGACATGTACATTACCGGAAACAGTTTACTAAAAGAAATGTGGAATACCAATGTGCCTGTCTTGGGTATCATACAGAATGGACAACAAAAAATGTAGAAAAAGAGATTAAAGAAAGTCTTCAGTTTCTGGAATAAAGAAAGCATTGAACCAATCCTAGATTTCGGCATATAGTGATAATATATGTTTTGAAATGGAAGTGTATTTGATGAGTCAGAAACTGCCTTATTATCTTACCTATCCCATTCCATTGGAAATGGATGATGAGAAGAAGGAACAAAAAGATTATGAATATATGAAAAGTCTTTATCCGGAAACCGCCAGGCAGCTTGTCCCATATATCGAAGAAGAATGTGACAGAATGGAATATACATGTAGTATGATCTATGATGAATATCCAGATAAAGTCCAGCTTCACATACTTGCAAAGCATGTTTTTGATAAATTTCCTAAAAAGGAAGAAGAAAAGAAAAACATTTACGAACTGATAGAGATTATGTTATATCATGAGGTTTATAAACGAAGGAGAGAACATAGGAGGGCGGTTCGCAAATTTTACTAATTACAAAATATATGATATAATGAAAGAAATACAAAAGAGACAAAAACAGGACGGTCTATAAATGAAAAACAATTTGATATTTATTGGAATGCCTGCCGTTGGTAAAAGTACAGTAGGTGTTGTCGTTGCAAAACAGTTAGGACTTCATTTTGTGGATACAGATCTTTTGATTCAGGAACAGGAGCATCGACTTTTGCGTGAGATCATAGCCGAAGATGGAGAAGATGGCTTTTTGAAAATTGAAAATCAGGTGAATTCAGAAGTAAATGTATCGGATTCTGTTATTTCACCAGGTGGGAGCGTAGTGTATTGCGAGGAGGCAATGAATCATTTCAAAGAAATTGGAACGATCATTTATTTAAAAGCTTCTTATCGGACGATTAAAAGAAGAATCCAGAACCCTAAAAAGAGGGGAGTGGTTTTAAGAGAAGGTCAGACATTCCACGATTTGTATGATGAAAGAACAAGACTTTTCGAAAAATATGCAGACATTACCATAAATCAAGACAGTTGCAAGATCGAAGAAACGATTGAAAAAGTGCTTACAGCTGTTCGACCGATATTAAAGTAATGGAATGTCGGTCACGGAAAAAAATATTTTACAAACAGCTAAATTGTGTTATAATGGCTTCGTATATCTAGACTTGAATAGAAATATAATAGGGAAAATCTTGATTAATAAGGGGCGACGATACAAAGTCGTATATTTTGAGGTGCGTTTATGGAGCAATATATTATAAAAGGCGGAAATCCGCTTGTAGGGGAAGTAGAAATCGGTGGTGCGAAGAATGCAGCACTTGCTATTTTGGCAGCAGCTATCATGACAGATGAGACTGTTACAATCGATAATCTTCCAGATGTCAGCGATATTAATGTCTTATTAGAAGCAATAGAAGGAATCGGGGCAGCAGTACAAAGGATTGACAGACATACTGTAAAAATCAATGGAAGTACGATTGGAAATTTCAGTATTGATTATGATTATATTAAGAAAATTCGTGCATCCTACTATTTGTTGGGAGCATTGTTAGGAAAATATAAAAGAGCGGAGGTTGCACTTCCGGGAGGATGCAACATCGGAAGCCGTCCGATCGACCAGCATTTAAAAGGATTCCGTGCACTTGGTGCAGATGTGGATATAGAGCATGGTAAGATCGTTGCAGAGGCAGAGTACTTAAAAGGAAAACATTTGTACTTTGACGTAGTATCTGTTGGAGCTACGATAAATGTTATGATGGCAGCGGCAATGGCAGATGGACTTACGATCATGGAGAATGTGGCAAAAGAACCACATGTAGTTGATGTTGCCAACTTCTTGAACTGTATGGGAGCGAATGTGCGTGGTGCAGGTACAGATGTGATCAAGATTCGTGGAGTGAGAAAACTTCATGGAGCAAGTTATTCAATTATTCCGGATCAGATTGAAGCGGGTACATTCATGTTTGCGGCAGCAGCTACAAAAGGCGATGTGACAGTGCTCAATGTTATTCCAAAGCATCTGGAGGCAACGATATCTAAACTCGTAGATATCGGTTGTGAAGTTGAAGAGTTTGATGACGCTGTTCGTGTAGTGGCAAAGGGAAGACTTCACTGCACACAGGTAAAGACACTTCCATATCCGGGATATCCTACAGATATGCAGCCACAGATTGGTGTCACGCTTGCTTTGGCAGCCGGCACAAGTACTATTACAGAGAGTATTTTTGAAAACCGTTTCAAATATCTGGATGAACTTGCAAGAATGGGTGCTAATATCAAAATTGAAGGAAATGCAGCGACCATTGAGGGAGTTGAAAAATTTTCGGGAGCGCGTGTCTGTGCTTCAGATCTTCGTGCAGGTGCGGCTCTTTGCGTAGCCGGATTGGCAGCAGAAGGAATCACGATTATTGATGATATTGTATATATCAAGCGTGGATATGAAAGATTTGATGAGAAACTTCGTTCACTCGGAGGAATTATTGAAGAAGTATCGGATGAAAAAGAAATTCAGAAATTTAAATTAAAAGTTGGTTAATGAGGAAAATCTATCTGTAAAAGAGTTTTTTATACAAAATTGGTATAATGTATATTGACTTTTATAGAATTACAGTGTAGAGTTGCCTATGGAAATAACAATTAGATAAAGAGCTTTCTCTTATTCAGAGCAGTGGAGATACAAAGGATCTATGAAGCTGCGGCAACCCCGTTAAAGGAAGGTGCCAGCCTGAGCGAGTAATCGAACAATAAGAAGATTGATTTATGAAAGATAAACAGTCCGCTTTTTGTGGACTGTTTTTTATATGACAGAGAGATTCTCTTATACTAAAGTGATTTGTGAGAATGTTCACAGATACATAGCAAAGAGAAAAAGAAGATGAAAATCATTTATCTGCTTTGATCAAGCTTTTAAATCAACTCGATAGAGAAAGAAAAGAAAGGAGACAAAAAATGGAAAAATTATTATTTACTTCCGAATCAGTAACAGAAGGTCATCCGGATAAAATGTGTGACCAGATTTCAGATGCAGTTCTTGATGCACTTTTAGAACAGGATCCTATGAGCCGTGTAGCTTGTGAAACAAGTACAACTACAGGTCTTGTACTTGTAATGGGTGAGATTACAACAAATGCATATGTAGATATCCAGAAAATAGTTCGTGATACAATTCGTGAAATTGGATATACGAGAGGAAAATATGGATTTGATGCAGATACATGTGGTGTTATCACAGCAATTGATGAGCAGTCTACAGATATTGCAATGGGTGTTGATAAAGCACTTGAAGCAAAAGAAAACAAAATGTCTGATGATGAGATCGAAGCTATTGGAGCCGGAGATCAGGGAATGATGTTTGGTTATGCTTCCGATGAGACAGAAGAGTTTATGCCATATCCAATCGCGCTTGCACATAAACTTTCAAGAAGACTGACAGAAGTAAGAAAGAATGGAACACTTACATACTTAAGACCAGATGGAAAGACACAGGTTACAGCTGAGTATGATGAGAATGGAAAGCCATACAGACTGGAAGCAGTTGTATTATCTACACAGCATGATCCAGATGTTACACAGGAGCAGATTCATGAAGATATCAAAAAACATGTATTTGATGCAGTTATTCCAGCAGAAATGATTGATGAAAATACAAAATTCTTTATTAATCCTACTGGACGTTTTGTAATTGGTGGACCACACGGAGACAGTGGACTTACAGGAAGAAAGATTATCGTTGATACATACGGCGGAATGGCTCGTCACGGTGGTGGGGCATTTTCAGGAAAGGATTGTACAAAAGTAGACCGTTCTGCAGCATATGCAGCACGTTATGCAGCTAAAAACATCGTAGCAGCCGGACTTGCTAATAAATGTGAAATCCAGTTATCTTATGCAATCGGTGTTGCACAGCCTACATCAATCAATGTAGATACATTTGGTACAGGAAAACTTTCTGATGAAAAAATCATAGAGATCATTCGTGAAAACTTTGATATGCGCCCAGCAGGAATCATCAAAATGCTTGATCTTCGCAGACCAATCTACAAGCAGACAGCAGCATACGGACACTTTGGACGTAATGATCTTGATCTGCCATGGGAAAAATTAGATAAAGTTGACGTGTTGAAAAAATATCTGTAATATATGCAGTGTCAGATGCGTTAGAAACAGGTGCCTTCTGGTACCTGTTTTTTGCATCAAAGAAAATAGAATACTTATTGATCATGTATGAATATGAGGTGGTAGTATGAAGTTAAAGACAAAGTTAGTGATTGCATTTATGTCAGTTATGATCCTTCCAACTTTTTTTGTTATCGTGGCAATGTATTTATTTGCGCCTAAGGTTGCAGGAGCAATCGGAGAAATACAGGAATTATACCTGATCGTTGTATTTTTTACAGCATCTTTACTAATCTATTGGATCTATAGAACGGTGTCGATTCCACTTTCCAAACTCCAGATAGCCGCCAGAAATATAAAAGAAGGAAATCTGGATTTTGAGATCCACAGTGAGACAGATGATGAGATTGGGATGCTTTGCCGTGATTTTGAGGAAATGCGTCTTAGATTAAAAGCAAATGCAGAAGAAAAGATTACCTTTGACAGAGAAAATAAAGAGCTTATCAGCAATATTTCCCATGATCTTAAAACTCCGATCACAGCGATCAAAGGCTATGTGGAAGGAATCATGGATGGGGTAGCAGATACCCCGGAAAAGATGGACAGATATATAAAAACAATATACAATAAGGCTAATGA
>JAHHTM010000098.1 GCA_020024675.1 Muricomes sp. | reverse complement strand
ACCAGCCACAATACAACATCCACTTCATTCAATGTTTTCTCTGCTACATTGACCATATATTCGCCAAGTTTATTTTTTGCTTTATGGATACCAGGTGTATCAACAAATACAATCTGTCCCTCCTCTGTAGTCAAAACAGTCTGGATTTTATTTCTTGTCGTCTGTGGTTTATTTGATGTGATAGCAATTTTTTGTCCGATTAGTTGATTCATAAGTGTAGATTTTCCTACATTTGGACGACCGATAAGTGTCACAAAACCTGATTTAAAATTCTCGTTCATTTAATCTCCTTTGTTAAAATAGTGGTTTCACTTCCATAAACAGATCTTTTTCTTCTTCAATTTTGTCTTCTCCGCCAATTACACAAATAAGATCTGCCATAAGAACTGCTTTTACAATTTTAGAAAGTGCACGTATATCTTCCTGTGTTGCATTCAATATCTGCATGCGCTCCTTGCGGATCATATCCATAGATACACGATTCATATAAAGATTCATGGATCTGTCTCCTGCGATGGCTGGTGTCATTGGACGATCAATATTGCTCATTGTTCCAATAATATATTTTGTCATATCTCTTTCTGAAACAGTAAAGTTTTCAAGATATTCTACAACACCTTCATAAATTTCATTTGTTTTTCTAAGATTCGGATCACGATAAGACATAAAGTATGCCTCTCCTAAACGGTTAAAGCTACTCATACATCCGTACGCCCCACCTTTTACACGTACATTCTGCCACAAATAATCATAGCTTAAAATCACTTTTAATATCTGCAATGCACCATGATATTCCTGGCCTCTGTCAAGGAAATTTCCTACTCGTGCTACATACTGTACTTTAGAAGATGTTTTAAATCCTTCATTCTTCTTTTCGCAGTGCAGGACACAAGTCGTATTTGGAGCCTCAGTACTTTTATACAAAGTATTTGCAAGCTCCTTCAATGATGGCTTCAACACTTCGAGTCCCTCTTTGGATGCCGTGTAGCTAACCAGAAGATTATCTGCTCGGAATATAGCTTTTGAAAGGTCTTTTAATGTTGCAACGATTTCGTCTTTATGTTCTTCAAAATGATCATCTAATTCTTTCAAAGTATGATAAAAACCAATTCCTTCTACATCATCTTTAAATTTTGCCAATGGTGATTCATAGGATAGAGCACGAAGTGCTGCTGTTGTATGTCCTGATGATAGGAAATGCATCTGAAGTTTTGATACAAGCATAGATATAATTTCTTTTAAGCGTTTTGTATCATCTAATTTAGATTCCATGAGAATCTCACGCATCATTTTGAATAAAATATCAATCTTTGGATATAATGCTTTTCCTTTGATTTCAAATGTTGTACGGAACTCTTTTTCTTTTGCTTTATTTACATCAGCGTAAAGTTCTACCGAAGTTCCAATTCCCCCTGTATGAACATTAATCTCATTAAACAGCTCACCATACTCATAGTTATTCGTATCGATTAATCCTAAAACAGCCTGAAGAATTCCTGCATAGGCAATTTTATCTTCCGGAACATGAGATATATCAAACATCAGTGTGGCATATGCGATTCCGTTTGTCTCAATTTCATGGAAGACAGTCTTGATTCCATCAAGATTTACTTCTTCGTTGAAAAATGCTGCTGGCTCTTTGGAAATATCTTTTCTTTCCAGCACTGGTATCTTTTCAAGGTCTTCCAAGGCATCTTCACTTTCCTGATATGCAATAAGCTGTTTTGTATCTTCACATAATTTATGCACTTCATCCTTTGAAAGTTTTTCCTTATATGCTTGAAGTTTTTCGTCCAGCTCTTTATCAAGACGCGCTGAACGTCCTTTTTCCGGTTTTACAACAACAATTGCTGCGTGTGTATTCTCTAGAAGATATTTTTTGATCAATTCTTCATAATATCCTGTATCAATCTGACTTTTTAAAAATTCAAATGTTGGGAGTGCCTCCATGTGAATAAATGGTTTTTCATCGTCATAAAGCCAGCTGTCAAAAATCTGAAGACCATACATGAGTCCTTTTGGGAAGTTTCCAAAATCTGCTTCTCGAAATCTGAATTCATGATAATTAATCCCTGCCTCCAATGATTTTTTGTTGATTCCATTTTCAACGATTCCTCTAAGAGTGTCGTCGATTACTTGAACAAATTTTTCTTTCTGATCCAGATTTGCATTCTTAGCAATGATTGAGAAAATCGGTTGTTTTATTCCATTGTCATAATATCCTGAAATATCTTTTCCAATTTTCGCATCCACAAGTGCTTTTTTTAATGGTGCACCAGGTGCTGACAAAAGTGCATATTCCAATATCTCGAAGGCAAGATAAAGTTTTTTATCCAAACTTGTACCTATTACTTTATTATAGGACAAATACGTATTGTCTTCTTCTGATTCATCATTTGAGATAGAATATGGAATTTCAACTTCTTTAATCTTATCAAACGGTTTCTGTGTTCCAATCTCAGAATCCACTTCTTTTTTGTCAAATTTACTTAAATATTCTTTGTCCAGCCAAATAAGCTTTTCTTCCATATCCATATCTCCATAGAGATAAATATAGCTGTTTGAAGGATGATAATACTTTCTATGAAAATCAAGGAACTGTTCATAAGTCAGCTTCGGAATCTCATCCGGATCTCCACCTGATTCATAAGAATATGCTGTATCTGGAAATAAAGAACTTTGGATTACACGATCAAGCACTCCATCTGGAGAAGAAAATGCTCCTTTCATCTCATTATATACAACACCATTGTATTCTAGTTTTCCATCCTCTTCATCAAGTTTATAGCTCCATCCTTCCTGTCGGAATATCTCATCATGTTCATAAATATTCGGATAGAATACTGCATCCATATAAATATGCATCAGATTTTGGAAATCTTTATCATTACAGCTTGCGATCGGATACATCGTTTTATCCGGATATGTGATCGCATTTAAAAATGTATTCAAAGACCCTTTTACGAGTTCTACAAACGGATCTTTTACAGGAAAATTCTTAGACCCACATAAAACCGAATGCTCCATAATATGTGGCACCCCTGTGCTGTCAGACGGTGGTGTCCTAAATCCGATCGTAAATACTTTATTTTCATCCTCATTCTGCATAAGAAGAACTCGTGCTCCACTTTTTTTATGTCTTAGCAGATAACCTTTTGACTTCAGTGTCGACAAGTCTTCCTGCTGTACCAATTCATATGTCTCTAATTCTAAAAAATTCATGGCATACCTCTCTTTATCATTCATACATCATGGATAGTATTATAGCATTTTCACCTCTTAAGGAAAAGGGGGGTAATATTTAATTACTCCTATTTCTTATAACTTCCATACATTCTGATTTGTTGTAGAAACTGATCGTAATACCTTAGATATTTTTTCTTTCAATCAATAGTCTATTAAATCTAGAAAATATCTCTAAAACATGAAAATGCCCTGAAACGCAAGAATGGAGTTGGATTCGTAAGCATCCAACCCCAACTTTTGACAAAAGCCTACATTTTTAATTAATAAACAAATTTAATTCCATCACGCACCAAATCGCTCAGAAATTTCCATGCCCGCTGGTTTCAATACCGAGAGAAATTCTTCCACACGATCTAATGTAATTTTATTTGTTGGCCCTGAAATACTAATTCCTCCAATAACACATCCTGTGTAATCAAAAATAGGAACTCCTACACATCTGACTCCAACTTCACATTCCTGCTCATCTACTGCATACCCTTGATTCCGAATAATTTCTAGTTCTTTTTTTAGATCTTCTATTGTAGTTAGTGTGTTTTGTGTTAGTTTTTCAAAACCTTTTTCTTTTTCTAGACGAACCAGCATTTTGTCATCATAATTCAATAACATTAATTTTCCTAGTCCAGTAGCATGAAGAGGAGCTACTTTTCCTATGTGTTTCAAATTTTCTCCATATGTATCCGCACCATTAACAACATCCAAATATACAACTTCCATATCACGTTCAATCGCAAAATATGACGTTTCGCCTGTAGCATTAGAAATTTCAAGCAGGTACGGTCTCACAAATTCAACAATATTAATGCTCGATTTAACCGCATCACCAATCTTGCAAAATTTCATGGTTAAACAATATTTTGAAGATTCATCATCTCTATAGACATACCCCATCTCCATCAAAGAAGTCAATAGTCTTAACACCGTACTGGCCGGAAACTTAACATTCCCCGATATTTCTTGTAACTTCAATGGCATACGAGCTTCTACCATATACTCAATAACCTTGAAAACTTTATTTACAGATTGATTTTTTTGTGTGAATTCACTTTGCATAATAATAATCCTTCTATTTCGAAAATTTAACATTATATCAAGAATAGCATATAATATTCACAGATATAATACCATATTTGCATAATATTTTCAACATATTAACAAATTTCCATCACACATAATAATATTTTTATTTATCATCATATTGTCTTCTTTTATTGTATTATACTCGATCATTTTTCGAGCTATAGGTTATGTTTTTATCTCGTTTCCAATCATTGCGTAACCATCTAGCAAGTCCGATCTCAACTCCACATAAAATCACTAGAAATGGTGCCGATATAATTATAGATAATTCCTTAATTGCTGTAAAATCACTTCCCGTCAAAATAACTGTCATTGGTATAACTGCCAACAGTATACACCAAAAAAGTCTAATACTTTTTTTGGGCTTTTCTTTTTTTGTTACAGTTTCGGCAAGTGCACGAGATGCCGAATCTAGTGATGGTGCAACAAACCCCACTATCAGAACTAACATAACAATTGGCAAAAAATATTTTCCTAATGGCAGCATATTAAGTATATTATATATCGCAACTTCTCCAACTCCTGAGTTTACCAGCGCCACAACATTGAGCGTATGATCTAAACTCATTTTAATAGCATAACTTCCATTAATTCCAAATAAAACCCAACCGCCTGCTGAAATTCCAAGAATCGTTGCTATCGTTACTTCTCTTATTGTTCTTCCTTTTGAAATTTTTGCAATAAATATTCCCATCATGGCCACATAATTTAAATAAAAAGCTTCAAAATAAATTGTCCATGTCTCTGGAAATCCTGAATTTTGAATTGGATCCGTAAACAAACTCATTCTTGGAAGATTCTGAAGCATAAACCCAAATGAATTTACAATATTTTTCAATATAAATGATGTTGGTCCTGCCAAAAATACATAGATTAGAAATAACACACATATAATTGTTGTAGCATTGCTAACTATTTTCATTCCTTTCTCTATACCAACATATGACATAATAGTATATACAACTGTGATGACAACTAATACCCCTATCTGCATGACTGGTGTAACTTCTAGTCCTGTCATTTTTCTGATTCCCGCTGTTGCTAATGGAACTGCCAGTCCCAAAGAAGAACTAATTCCACCTAAAATAGCAAAAACAGCACAGAAATCTATGATTTTTCCTATCCATTTCTTTTTTCTAGGCCTAACATTTTCTCCCAACATAGCGCAGCACGTAACACTAGTCTGAAAAGATCCGACCTTTTTAACATATACAGCATAAGCAATGGCAATTCCCATCACTGCATACACAGCCTGATTCGTCATTCCCCAGTGAAAAAACTGATATCCAAGTGATGCTTCCATAGCAGCAGGTGAAAAAGGTTCCATCCCTAATCCAGGTGCCTGATAATAGAAAGCCCATTCAGTAAATGACCAATATAAAGCAGCTGATGCAAGTGATGCCAGAAGCATCATACTTACATAAC
>JAHHTM010000097.1 GCA_020024675.1 Muricomes sp. | reverse complement strand
GCTAAGTATTGTTTAGAGGGTGTAGATCTAGGAGGTGGCCGTAAGAAAGAAGAATAGATTTTAATTTATACGTAAAAATGTTTGCATTTGTCAAAAGTATTATATATGTAAATATCGTTTATTTAGGTGATGGATATTATGGATAATAATCAACAAGATATTAGTATTGAAAAGGCAACATCGTTATTTAAATACATTGAAGAATTACATAAGTTGCGAAAAAACGACATTGTAGATATCGATAAATATGAATGGTTATTGAAGTGCGCTGATTTACCTAAAAAAGAAGATAAAATAAGATTGTTTTACCAAGATAGAGTAAAAGATGACAGTTTAAATGAAGATATAGACGAGGAAGCAATACTACTATCTGTGCAAAAGGAAGAATATACGGCTTGCTCTTTGCCTCCTAAGATATTAGATGGTTGGTTATCTGCAGATTGGAATAATTATAAAGAAATGGACATTTGCTTTTCTAGAAGAAATATTGTTATTAAAGATAAGGTTTCTGGCAGACAAGAAGAAAAGGAAGTCAGTTTTGAAGAAGAGCGAGCAAGGGTAACTGCATATAATACCTGGATTTTGAAAAGAAATAAATGGGCGGCAAAGCAGAAAAAAATCGCGCAAAATCATGCATGGTTTATTAAATTGTATAGGGCTTATTTTGATTTGCAGCGCAATGGTGAAATAAAGGAAATGGTGGTGGCTAATGGCATTTTTTGTCATAAGGATGGTACTTTGAAACATCCTATTTTACTTCGAAAGGTTTGTCTAGAATTTGATGCCGAACAAAATATTATATTGATTCGTGATACGGAGGCAATTTCAGAACTTTATTCAGATGGGTTAAAGCAGATAAATGGTCTTAATTTGCAAGAGATACCAGCTTTAAGGCGAGAGGTTGCAGAAAAAGAATATCACCCTTTAGATAGAAATGAAACACTAGATTTTTTTAAGGTATTTATAAGAAAGCTAACATCAAAAGGACAGTATGTAGATACAGCTGTATTAGATGGATGGGAAAATAAATGCGATTGTTTGATATATAATGAGCCGTATTTTTTTATCAGAAAAAGGCCTGATGGGACGGTTGGCGCTATTGAAAAAATTCTAGAATCTGTGCAAGAAAAAGGAATTATTCCTAAAACTATATTGGACCTTACTCAAGGGGGAATTATCGCTCCTCCGCTGGCTGAAAGAAAATTTTCGATTGATAAGCAGTTGGCGATGGTTGGCGGCGAAAGTGAAGATATTTTGCTTAGTAAAGAAGCAAATCGAGAACAGTTGGAAATCGCTCAACGCATTGAAAAATACAGTGCAGTATTGGTGCAAGGTCCACCAGGTACAGGAAAAACACATACTATTGCCAATCTTTTGGGACATTTTATTTCTCAGGGAAAGAGTATCCTTGTCACTAGCCAAACGACAAAAGCATTGACCGTTTTGAAGGACAAAATTGTTCCTGGTTTACAGAGTTTATGTGTATCTTTATTGGATGATTCTAATAAGGATATGCAAAAATCAGTAGCTGGAATTACTGATTTTATGTCTGAGCATTCAGCTAGTGAGTTGAAAAAGGAAATAGAAGTTTTAGGGAGAAAGAGACAAGATATTATCGCTCAGCTTAGTGAAGTACGTAAAAAAATTTTTATGAGTTTGCAACAAGAATGTCAATCTATTACATATCAGGGAGAAAGTTTTACTCCAACTGAAGCGGCTAAATTTGTATCTAGCCAGAGGGGAAAATTAGATTACATTCCTGGGAAAGTTATAGCTGATTCTGTATTGCCATTGACATTTAATGAATTGGCAGAACTGTATCAGAGTAATAGTATTATAACTGAAGAGGATGTTTTGGAATTAAATTGTATTTTACCAGCGCCAACAGAACTTTGGACGTTGGATAAATTTTCTGAAATATGTAATGACTTAAATGAATTGCAAGAATATATTAAATCCGTAAACTCGCAGGAAAAATTGAAAATTAAGGCTAAAGATAAACGAATATATTGTCATAATTATCAGGGAAAAGAATTTTCTTTTGATTATCCAGCGGTGGAAGCTTTACAGAATTTAAAAAAATATTGTCAGAGTTATGTGGAGTTAACTCCTTGGCAGCAAAGTATAATTTTGGATGTACAAGCTGGTGGTGGTTATAAAAAACGATGGGAAAATTTTGTTGCACAGATTAATAAAACAAAAGAATTGGGAGCTGAGTTTGCTGATAAATCAATAGGAGAAGATATTGAGATTGCCGAGGACGTACCAAAAGAATGGTTATTGACATCGTTAAAAGAAGCAAGAAATTATTTTGATAATAATGATACATTACCGATGTTTTTTTCTTTCCTACATAAAGATTGTAGTAAAGCCCTAAAATCTGTTCAGATATCTGGGCATTTTATTAAATCTAAACGGGAATGTGAATTGGCAATTATCTATATTGAATTGTCAAATTCTAGATGGCGTTGTAATAATTTTTGGGAAGAATTATTAGTACCACATAAAGTTCCCGCTTTCATTGATTTTGGTTCTGAACCAGAGCGACATATAGAACAATATTTATGCGCGATTAGTCGCTCTTTGCACTGGACAGAAGTAGAATATCCAGTATTTATACGGTTATTGAATATGACTAACTTTCCAGAAACTGATATTTGTGGGATTAGTATGTTGGATTCTGGGCAGGTAATTTTGGAAAAGCGCTTGCAAGCGATGCGTGTGGATATCCCCTTATATTGTAATGTATGCGAAGCTATCTTAAAAATAGATGAATATAAAGCACGACTGCATGCATTAGAGAAATTGATTTATAGAGAGAATCGTGTCAATAGCAATATCATGCAGAAATTATACCAAGCAGTTAATAGTCAAGATGTGAAATTATACGGTGAAGGCATTAGAAAATTGACTACTGTATATGATAAATATAATCTCTTACATCGGCGCAATGAGTATTTAAAACGATTAAGCCCATATGCACCTGATTGGGTTAAGGCTATTAAAGACCGAGTTGGGATTCATGGTCGAGATGTTGTACCAACTGATATTATGGATGCGTGGAAGTGGAAACAATTATCATTGTTATTAGACGAGATAAATTCTACACCTTTGAGTGATTATCAAATAAAAAGTAAGAAATTGAGTGTAGATTACCGTCAAATCACTGCTAAGTATGCAGAAAAATTGGGTTGGTATTGGGTGTTATCTAGGGTTGAGACTGACTTATCTTTACAGCAAGCTTTACAAGGATGGCGTATAGTAGTAGGAAAAATTGGGAAGGGAACTGGTAAAAGAGCGCCAAAATTTAGAGCAGAAGCTAGAGAATTGATGAAAAAATGTCAGAAAGCGGTTCCCGCTTGGATAATGCCTATACATAAGGCACTAGAAAATCTTAATCCAGCAGAAAATATTTTTGACATTGTTATTTTAGATGAAGCTAGTCAGGCCGATATTTCTTCGCTGGCTATACTTTATATGGGTAAAAAGGTTATTATTGTTGGTGACGATAAACAAGTAAGTCCAATAGGAGTTGGCGTAGACAATGATAAAATGGATGAAATTAGGAAAATGTATTTGGCTAAAGATATTCCTAACGATATAATTTATGATGCGCAGACCTCTATTTATGATTTAGCGATGACGACATATCATCCGTTAATGTTAAAGGAACATTTTAGATGTGTTCCCGAGATAATAAGTTATAGTAATTGGTTATCTTATGAAGGGAAGATTTTACCTCTGCGCTCGGCTAGTAGCAGTAATTTGTTACCGGCTGTTGTCAATTATCGCGTGACTGCCGGAAGTCGTGATGTTAGTAGAAAAATTAATATTGAAGAGGCAAAAGCGATTGTTGCCTTAATGCAAGCGTGCATTGAGCAACCCGAATACGTTGGAAAAACATTTGGCGTAATTTCTCTTTTGGGTAGTGAACAGGCTAGATATATTGAAAATTTGATAAGTAATAAAATAAAGGCAGTAGATATAGAAAAAAGAGAAATTTTGTGTGGCAATTCTTCTAATTTTCAAGGTGATGAACGGGATGTTGTAATTTTCCTCAGCTTAGTAGATAGTCCGAAAAAACCAGATGAACCTTTGCATTTACTGGGGTATGGATTTCAGGATAAGTATAGAAAACGGTATAATGTGGCAGTTAGCCGAGCCAGGGACCAATTGTGGGTAGTACACTCATTAGATAATAATGTAAATTTAAAACCTGGAGATATCAGAAAAGGCCTTATCGAATTTGCTATGAACCCTAGTGAATTAGAGATGCAAAGAAATACCGTATCAGCTTTAGCCGATTCTGAATTTGAAGTTCAAGTGGCGATGCAGTTGAAATCTCGCGGGTATCATATTATACAACAATGGAAAGTGGGTGCGTATCGCATCGATATGGTAGCACTATGTGGAGATACAAAAGTGGCCATTGAATGTGATGGCGATAGATATCACAGCTCTCCAGAACAGGTTCGTAATGATATGGAAAGACAAACTATTTTGGAACGTTTGGGATGGAATTTTATTCGCATTCGTGGGAGCGAATATTTTAGAAATCCAAATGTAACTATAAACCGAGTGATTAATGATTTACAAACGCGTGGCATTTATCCAGAAAATGAACAAAAGGTAAAACAACAAGATAGTAGCACGACGTTGTTGGCACGTGTCAAACAACGGGCAGCTATGATATTAGCTGGTAAAGAAAAAAAGCTAAATAATGATACTATTTCTTTACAATCCGCGAATAACGACACTAGTTACTTAGGAAAGTTGTCGGCTAAAGATGATGATTATGCTATAAAACAAACTCCGTTAGTAGCTGAACCAATTAAATTCCACAGACAAGTGAATACGGATGTAGGAATAGTTGCTGAAGATAGAAGTAAAGGTAATTTGTTAACTTCACAGAAAAAAACATTTATCAAAAATGACAATAATATTAAACAAATGTCTTTAGGTATTGAACCGATTATTTACCAAATGCCAATAAATACAGATGTAGAAATGGTGGCTGAGGATAGTGGAAAATATGATATTTCATCTTTAGAAGAAAGAAAATGTCCGGCAGATTTGCCACAAGCTATCAAATTGTTGAAAAAAGAAAATTATACCGTCATCGAGAGTACTACTGGAAAAGTGGTTTGGTTGCCCGTTGACAAAGCAATGGAACTGTATATTAAGCAACTTTTAGGCCCGAATTTTACTGTTAAGTGGTCTAAAAGAGGAATAAAACAAACAAATAATAAATCGTTTTTATCGATAAGGAGAAAATGATTATGGCTAAAGAAAACAAGGATTTTAAATTTGAAATTGCCAATGAATTGGGAATCATTTCGGAAGGTTCTAAGGGCTGGAATTTAGAATTTAATCAAGTAATGTGGAATGGTAGAGACCCTAAATATGACATCAGGACTTGGTCTCCAGACCATGCAAAGATGACAAAAGGGATAACGCTTAATGAAACTGAATTGAGAAGATTGAAAGAGTTGATTGATAGAGAAGTGGCTCTTTTAGATGAAGAATAATAGATAGATAATATTATTATAAATAAGGAAAAGGCAGGTACTCTTAGAGAGTATCTGTCTTTTCCTTTATTATATGTTTTTAGCAAAAGTATGCACTTTTTAAAGAAATTGTTTGGCAATTAAAAAACTCCGTTGCCCAAAATAACATCAGTAGCTGCTTGGTCATTCTTTTCTATGGTCAGCACTACTGGCAATTTACATTCTTCCTTTATCCATGCTTTGGTTTT
>JAHHTM010000096.1 GCA_020024675.1 Muricomes sp. | reverse complement strand
ATAGAATATAGATACAAAACAAGTAAAAAAATATTACAACGAATTGTTTTTTAGAAACGATTTGATGCGTGATGCTAGAGAAGAATTTAGGTAAAAAAGAGAGAAGAAATAAAAAAATCGATTCAACTACAGAACGATGATCATTGCACGACTTACAAATTGTAAAAACATATCAAAGACAAAACAAGTTTCATATCATTTGGGTTATACATAGGATGGGAAAATAGAGGTGTATGTTGACAAAAAGATACTGAAAAGGTTATCCTATATAGGAATAAGGGAGCACGATTATGTTTCAGTAGCTATGAGTAAGGATGAGCAGAAAGCATTGTGGGTGATCGTATGAGATTAGATGTAAAAGTCAGAATTTGTGATGATGAACCAGTTTTGGGACCAGGACTTGTAATGTTACTAGAATATATAGAAAAGATGGGGTCTATGAAAGAAGCATGTACAACGATGGGAATGTCATACAGTAAAGGTTGGAAAATCGTAAATAGAGCAGAAGCACTACTCAAAGAAGAATTGATCATAAGATTCCACGGAGGGGTAAAAGGGGGAAAATGTGGAGTTACTAAAACAGGGATATCTTTGATAGAACGTTTTAATAAAATGCAAAGTGAAATGGAAGAAAATGGAAAAAAGGCATTTGAAAAATATTTTCCAGAGTATTGTGAATAATAAAAAAACTGCCGGATCAAAGCCGATCCGGCAGTTTTCTATTATACTAAGATATATTTTAATACAAAGACAATTGCAAGAATGTACATCAGTATGTTGATCTTTTTCTCTTTGAATTTGCCTGTAACAAGATTCAGTACGACATATGAGATGATACCCATTGCAATACCTTCGGAAATACTGTACATAAATGGCATTGCAATGATACAGATAAATGCTGGAATTGCTTCTGTAAAATCATCAAAGTCAATCTTAGTGATAGATGTAAGCATCAAGAATCCAACTATGATAAGTGCTGGAGCTGTAGCCCAGCCAGGAATTGCCAAGAAAATTGGTGACAGGAATAGTGAAATTGCAAATAGGATAGCTGCAACAATACTTGTAAGACCTGTACGTCCACCATCCGCAACACCAGAAGCACTTTCTACGAAAGTAGTAGTTGTTGATGTACCAAGCATAGCACCAACGGATGTTCCAATGGCATCTGATAACAGAGCACCACGGATTTTTGGAAGCTTACCTTCGGAATCGAGAAGATCAGCTTTAGATGCAACACCAATCAATGTTCCGAGTGTATCGAACATATCAACAAATAGGAATGCAAACATGATCACTAAGAAATCCATAGTGAAGACTTTAGAAAAGTCCATATGCATAAATGTTGGGGCGAGACTTGGAACAGCAATTCCTGCTGAAAAATCAGGGATTACACTAAACATTCCAAGTTCCGGATTTGGCTGATACAAACCAGTAAGCTGGCAGATGATTCCAAGAGCCCATGTAATAAGAATACCCCAGAGGATATTACCTTTTACATTTAAAGCTAAAAGGATACCTGTAACAAGGATGCCAAGTAATGCAAGAAGAACGGTGATACCAACTGATCTGAATGTTCCATCAGCAATACAAGCTTTGAAAGAGAACATACCAACTTTTGTTGCAGGATTATCAACTACGATATTAGCATTCTGAAGACCGATAAATGCAATGAAAAGACCAATACCAACGGAAACAGCATGCTTTAAATTCATTGGAATAGCATTGAAAATAGCCTCTCTGACATTTGTAAGTGACAGAAGGATGAAGATGATACCTTCAATAAATACTGCTGCCAAAGCCATCTGCCATGTGTAACCCATACCAAGTACAACTGTGTATGAAAAGTATGCATTCAGTCCCATACCTGGTGCAAGAACGAATGGGTAGTTAGATAACAATGCCATCAGGCAGGTAGCAATGAAAGATGCTAATGCTGTTGCTGTAAATACAGCACCACGATCCATACCGGATTCGGCAAGAATGTTAGGGTTTACAGCCAGAATATAAGCCATTGTCATGAAAGTTGTTACACCAGCGATAATCTCAGTTTTTACGTCTGTGCCGTGTTCTTTTAAGTGAAATATTTTGTCTAAGTTCATATTTTCCCTCCTACCTCCACTCACGGGGACTACGATTCCCACTTGAGTTAGTAATTTTTATGTGATATAAGACAGTCATCTAACCAAGTGTCTGCGGATTATGCAGAAAACCTATCTGAACCCCTCCTTTCTGTCAACAGCTTGATAATATGGTGGATGGCTGCAATAGTATCCAATGCTCTAGTATATTGTTAAGATAAAAAATCGTGAAACAATAAAAAAAGCTACGAACCAAATGCCTATAATCTCGGGTACATTAAATAAATATGCACCACAACACAGAAATTTATAGACAGCTATTACGGTAGCTGGTAGAGACGTTCAACCAATTATGAACATATATAAATTATAATCTGACACAAATATTAAAATTCCATAAATTCTCTAAGAATTATATTAATAGAATACACTATTCTTTGATAAAAATCAATCATTTTTTTGGATGAAAGTGGTGAAATTGTCTGTACTATAGAAAAAAAGATGAATAAGTTTGTGAAAAATATACGAAAAACGAATAGATATTTATAAGTAAAATAAATAAATAAAAGGACGACAAAGCTAAGAGTAGCAAAATTGTCATCCTTTTAGATGTGTTGTATCAGTCAGCGTATACAATATGCATGGAGTTCTTTAATGATTCGGTCCAGAACTCTTTATTTTCTTCATAGGTCTTTAAAAGCCATTCTATCGCTGCATCCATGCCATCTTCAGAAATGGGAAAAGTACAGCTAGTTTTATTTTCGGGAGCTGTTTTTTCTATAGACCATGGTTCTGGATAAACAGTAACGATGAAATTCTTCTTTTCATCATCAGCCTCTAAAAAATAACGCATACCATTATGACAGCCAGAATAAGGCTCTTTTTTCAGCCCACCAACAGGAATAAAAGTTTTATCAATCATTGCAATGCCTCCTATGCCAACATTATAGCACAATAGAAGAGAGTTTTTGTTGAGGAATTTTATATTTCCGTTTATAATATCAGTCGTGAGAAACGATATTTGAATGTAGTATAAATTGAAAGAAACATAAAGGAGCTTTTGAAAATGAGTATATTGAACGTAGAACATCTTTCCCATGGATTTGGTGACCGTGCAATCTTTCAGGATGTGTCTTTTCGTCTATTAAAAGGAGAGCACATTGGACTAATCGGTGCAAATGGAGAAGGAAAGTCCACTTTTATGAATATAGTAACAGGAAAATTACAACCAGAAGAAGGAAAAATAGAATGGGCGAAGAATGTCCGTGTAGGATATCTTGATCAACATACGGTTCTGGAAAAAGGCATGACAATTAAAGATGTTTTAAAATCAGCGTTTTCATATTTGTTTGAATTAGAAGAACGAATGAACAGCATTTGTGAAAAGTTAGGAGAAGCAGATGCGAATGAAATGGACAAGATGATGGAAGAGCTTGGAACAATTCAAGATACACTGACGTTACATGATTTTTATATCATAGACACAAAGGTAGAAGAAGTAGCACGTGCACTTGGACTATTAGAAATTGGACTTGATCGTGATGTGACAGATTTAAGTGGTGGGCAAAGGACAAGAATCTTACTAGGAAAGCTTCTTCTTGAAAAACCAGATATTCTACTTTTAGATGAGCCTACAAACTATTTGGACGAAGAACATATAAACTGGCTTAAAAGATATCTTCTTGATTATGAAAATGCATTTATTTTGATTTCGCATGACATTCCATTCCTTGATGAAGTTGTAAACCTTATTTATCATATGGAAAATCAAAAATTGGATCGTTACGTTGGGAATTATGCTGATTTTCAGAGAATATATGAAGTGAAGAAAAGTCAGCTTGAAGCAGCCTATAAAAAACAGCAACAAGAAATTAATCAGCTAAAAGATTTTGTGGCTAGAAATAAGGCGAGAGTATCAACGAGAAATATGGCTATGTCAAGACAAAAAAAATTAGATAAAATGGATATTATTGAATTGGCAGCAGAACGCCCAAAACCAGAATTTCATTTCAAACAAGGACGTACTCCTGGAAAATACATATTTGAGACAAAAGATTTTGTGATTGGATACAATGAGCCATTGTCAAAACCACTAGATTTATCTGTGGAAAGAGGGCAGAAAATTGCGCTTACAGGAGCAAATGGAATTGGAAAGACAACATTGATCCGAAGTATTTTAGGAATCGTAAAACCTCTGAAAGGTTCATGTGAACTTGGAGAAAATATTGCAGTTGGATATTTTGAACAAGAAGGGGATGGAAAAAACAAATCTACATGTATTGAAGAAATATGGAGTGAATTTCCCTCTTTTACACAGTATGAGGTACGCTCAGCCCTTGCAAAATGTGGACTTACAACAAAACATATTGAAAGTCAGGTAAGAGTGTTAAGTGGTGGGGAACAGGCAAAAGTGCGTTTGTGCAAACTTTTAAACAGAGAAACAAATGTATTATTTTTAGACGAGCCTACAAATCATTTGGATGTGGATGCAAAAGATTCTCTAAAAGAAGCATTGAAAGAGTATAAAGGAACAATCCTTCTTATTTGTCACGAACCAGAATTTTACCAGGATGTAGTACAAGAAGTGTGGGATTGTTCAAAATGGACGACAAAATTAGTATAGGATATAGTAAAAGGAAGGATGCGCTATGAATAAGAAAGAAGTTCTGGAGATAAGAAAACAGTTTACACCTGCGAATTGTGCGATTACCCGTATATGTGGTTGTTATGTGGATCATGAAAAAGAGAAAAAAATGGAAGCAAAGGAAGCTTTTCTTTCACTTCCGGAAGAAGAGGCGTTTAAATATTTTGATATATTCAAGAAAACATTATCAGGAACAATAGGAAAAAATATGTTAAATATGGAATTCCCTCTTGATGCAGAGATGCCTGGAGGCACTCAAGAGTTTCTTATAAAACTTAAAAATAGCAAATTAGAAGATGATATGCTTCTAGAAGAATTTTATGACAAAATCATAGAGAACTATCAATACGAAACGAATTACTATATTGTATTGATCCACGGAATGTATGATATACCAGGAAAATCTTCAGACGGATTAGAAATGTTTGATGCATCAGAGGATGTTTATGAATTTATTCTCTGCAGCCTTTGTCCAGTTGCTTTATCAAAACCTGGATTAAGTTATAATGCAGAAGACAATAGAATGCAGGATCGAATCAGGGACTGGGTAGTAGACCAGCCGGATAAAGGGTTTTTATTCCCGGCATTTACAGATCGCAATAGTGATGTTCATGGGGTACTTTATTACACAAGAAAGACGAAAGATATTCAGGAAGAACTGATCAGCAATGTGTTAGGGGCAAAGATGCCTATGTCAGCTGATTTTCAGAAAGAAACATTTCAGGTAATTATTGAAGATACTCTGGGAGAAGAATCCGACTATGACACCGTAAGAAACATTCATGAGACCATAAATGAAATGATTGTTGCACACAAAGAAGAACCGGAACCACTTGAATTTGATAAGACTGATGTGAAGAAAATTTTCGAACAAAGTGGTGTGTCAGCAGAAAAAATGGAAAATTTTGATAAGAATTTTGAGGAAGCGGTAGGAGAAAAATCTTCTTTGTTAGCCAGTAATATTACAGAAACAAGAAAATTTCAGATTAAGACACCTGATATTGAAATTAAAGTAAATCCAGAAAGAATGGATCTTGTAGAAGCACAGATGAT
>JAHHTM010000095.1 GCA_020024675.1 Muricomes sp. | reverse complement strand
ATTTGAGGATCTGGAAGTAAAGAATGATACAATATATGGGACAGCAACGTATTTGTTTACTATAGGTGAAGAAAAATTTTATCTGGTAACGAATATTTGTCCGGAAGATTTTCCGGAATATTCAATGGAAAATGTCGTACTGTTTCGAGAGGCTGATCCTCAATATCTTGCCTTTGCCGGAATCACAGGACATCAGCTATATAACTGGTACAATACACATAAATTTTGTGGAAGATGTGGAGAAAGGTTGGAACGAGATAAAAAAGAAAGAATGCTTTACTGCAAGAAGTGTCATCAGATGGAGTATCCTAAGATTTCACCGGCAGTTATCATTGCGGTTACAGACAAAGATCGAATTCTTTTATCGAAATATGCGAAAAAAGTGTGTAAAAATTATGCACTTATAGCCGGATATACAGAAATTGGAGAAACTCTTGAAGAAACAGTCCAAAGAGAAGTTATGGAAGAAACAGGGTTAAGAGTTAAAAATATTAAATATTATAAAAGTCAGCCATGGTCATTTAGTGAAACGTTACTAATGGGATTCTATTGTGAACTAGATGGAGAAGATAAGATTACTTTGGATGAAGAGGAACTATCCGTTGCACAATGGTTTAAACGGGATAAAATACCCGTGGAAGAAAAAAGAGACAGTCTTACAAATGAGATGATCATGCATTTTAAAAAGAATATACAATAGAGGTGAAAATATATGAATACTATTAATAAAAACAGATTTCTTAGATTTCTATATGACTGTATGATAGATGTCCTTGGAGGATTACTGATAGGTATAGGAATCTATAATTTTGCTGTAAATGCGGAGTTCCCACTGGCAGGTATTTCGGGTATCGCTTTGATCTTTTATCATCTTTTTAAAATTCCAATTGGTGCAATGACCATTATGCTTAATATCCCAATAGCGGTAGGATGTTATAAAACATTAGGAAAAGAATTTTTTATGAATTCAGTACGTTCAATTATTATTACGTCGTTTGTAATGGACTATGTTGTAACTTTGCTCCCTGTATACTCCGGGGACAGAATGCTGGCGGCACTTTGTACAGGTGTTTTTTCGGGACTAGGATATACCTTGATTTTTACAAATAATTCCTCTACAGGTGGAATGGATTTTATTACCATGGCAATTAAAGTAAAAAATCCACATATAAGTCTGGGTAAAATTGTATTTATTTTGGATATGCTTGTAGTTGTTATTGGTGGTTTTATATTTGGAAATGTTGATGGTACAATATATGGTATGATTGTTGCGTATCTGTTGACCGTTGTTATGGATAAAATAATATATGGTATTGATTCTGGAAAGATGACCTTTATAGTGACAGAAAAAGGAGAAGAAGTATGTAATAAGATTGATCAGTATTCCGGAAGAGGGTCTACCATATTAAAAGGAAAAGGAAGTTATTCTGGAACAGAAAAAGATGTTGTTATGTGTGCTTGTAATAATAAACAGATGTATGTAATACGTAAAATGGCAAAAGAAGTAGATCCTATGGCTTTTATCGTGATCATGGAATCAAATGAAGTTGTTGGGGAAGGATTTAAGGCAGAATAAAAATAAGAGGTAACAAAAAAGTGAAGTTAGAAAATGATCTAGGAAATGATGATGTAAAAAAACTAGTGTTGCGAATTGCACTTCCGAGTATGTTGGCACAGTTTGTCAGTGTGTTTTACAGTATCGTAGACAGAATGTATATTGGAAATATAAAAGATGTTGGGGCCAATGCGCTGGCAGGAGTAGGAGTATGTGGCCCGGTGGTGACAATGATCGGGGCAGTTGCCTTTCTTGTAGGAGTAGGTGGAGCACCACTTATGAGTATGAAAATGGGACAGGGAGATAAAGAAGAAGCAAAAAGAATTTTATCCAATGCCTTTCTAATGCTTGTAGTGTTTTCTGTTCTTGTAGCCGCAGTTGTATATCCTGTTAAAGTGCCAATGTTACAGCTGTTTGGTGCAAGTAAAGTTACGCTTCCATATGCAGATAAGTATTTTTCAGTATATCTTATGGGAACGGTTTTTGCCCTCCTTTCCGTAGGAATGAATCAATTTATTATTTGTCAGGGCTTTTCAAAAGTTGGGATGAAATCAGTGCTTATTGGAGCAGTCTTGAATATAATTCTAGATCCAATCTTCATTTTTGTACTACATATGGGTGTTGTAGGAGCTGCTGTAGCTACTGTGATTTCACAATTATGCAGTTGCGTTTTTGTGTTATCATTTCTATTTAGTAAAAAAGCAGTTGTACGAATCGGAGTTGGTGGATATAAATTAAAAACAATGGGAAAGATTTTATCCATAGGAATGACCCCATTTATTATCATTGCTGCGGATAATATTATGATCATTGCAATGAATGCAATTTTGCAGAAATATGGTGGAGCATCGCAGGGAGATATGTTAGTTACATGTGCAACAATTGCACAGAGTTTTATGCTTGTAGTTACAATGCCGTTAGGTGGAATTACAGGTGGTACACAGACAATTCTAGCATTTAATTTCGGAGCAAAAAGAACAGACCGTGTAAAACAGGCACAAAAATATATTATGCTTCTTTCACTTACATATACGGCAATCTTATTTGTGGTTGGACAAACGGCAGGTGCAGTTTTTGTACGATTGTTTACCTCAGAAGCATTTCTTGCAAAAGAGGCAGTCAGAGCCATTCGAATCTGCACACTTGCTGTAATTCCCCTTGCAGTGCAGTATGCTATAGTAGATGGTCTGACAGGACTAGGACAGGTTAAATATTCGCTTCCACTGTCAACATTTAGAAAAGCAGTTTATTTTCTAGCACTTTTTATTGTGCCTGCGTTATGGGGAGCAAAAGCGACTTTTTTTGCAGAGCCGATTTCTGATATTATAAGTCCGATTGTTTCATGGATTGGATATAGGATCTGCATGAAAAATCTACTTAGCTATAAAAACATATAAAAAATTCCCGCACTGAAGTGGTGCGGGGATTTTTTTAATGTAAAACATAAATGACTATGAGAGAAAGAATCAGCATATGTGCTGGGTAGAATGCATAACAAAGAGTTCTTAAAGTACGGTTTTTGGTTCCTGGTTTTCCATTGTACATCCAAATAAAAAGAAGGGATAAAACAGCCACAGACTGTTGAGAAATTTCAAAAACATGACCTGCCAAAGGAAGGATTAATATCATCCCAGTCATTAGATAAGCGTGGATACATAACATTCCGGCAAGTTGAAAAATCCAATTGTATTTCTGGTCGTGGAAAATATAAAAAACAAATACAGTTAAAACACCGTAACCGGAAAAATCAGTCATACATAAAGAACCAAGAATAAATCCCAAAATACAAGATATCAAAATTGTAAACAGGTAGATAAAAATGTTTTTTCCTTTGCCCCATTGCATAAAGCGAAGAAAAATAAGGGCGATACAGAATGTAAATAAAACATTTTGGTCAAAGGGATAAAGAATAGTCCCGGAAAACATCAAGTTAAAAGGAATTTCGGAAATCAGGGCAAAAAGAAAAAGACGGCCTAAGTATTTTTTGAAACTAGTTGTTTTAATAAAACCTTCTGTAATCTCAAAAGCGAAGATCGGAAAGGCAAGTCGTCCTATGATGGTCATCCATTGATTTCCAGGAACAATCGTTCCCCACATATGGTCACATAACATAAATAACATGGCAAGTAATTTTAATTGAAAAGAATCGAGACATTTTAATTTCGAAAATGATTTCATATAAGTTCACATCCTTAGGGGGATTGATTAATTGTTATTGCTTTATGATAAAATGCTGCTTAGAAGTTGTCAACATGAAGACGAGGCAGGATAAAATCAATGCTTGACTCAGGTAAATTACAATGATATGATAAAAAACAATTTTAAAAATATGATACTGGAGGAAAAAAGAATATGAAATTAGAAAAGAAAAAAATGATATTTGTAAGTTTCATGTTATTCTCAATGTTCTTTGGTGCCGGAAATCTTATCTTTCCACCACTTTTAGGACAAAGTGCTGGAAATACAGCGATTCCGGCAACAATTGGTTTTCTTATTACAGCAGTAGTACTGCCGATCCTCGGTGTCATGGTCGTCGCTAAGTTTGATGGACTTAATACACTTGCTTCGAAAGTAGGGACAAAATTTGCATTTGTATTTACGTTGTTGATTTATCTTTCTATTGGACCGGGACTTGCAATACCAAGGGCCGCTTCTGTGCCTTATGAAATGTCGATTGCACCATATCTTCCGGAAAATGCGTCTCATCTTGTATGTATGCTGGTGTATTCATTTTTATTTTTTACATTTTCTTTATGGCTTTCACTGACACCAAACAAATTGGTAGAACGTATGGGAAAGATTCTGACTCCGATTTTACTGATTCTTCTGGTTGCATTATTTGCAGGGTTTGTTTTTAAGGGAGATATGAAAGTTGCAGAAGCTCAGGCGGCATACCAGGCAGGGCCGTTTGCAAAAGGATTTATTGAAGGATATCAGACGATGGATGCAATAGCTGCATTGAATTTTGGATTAGTAATTGCTACAACTTTTCGTCAGATGCAGATAAAAGATAATGATAAAATTGTAGGATATACAGCATGGTGTGGACTTGGAGCAGGTACACTTCTGGCAATTATTTATATTATGCTTTCGTATATGGGAATGAAATCTTCCGGAGTGTATCCGATGGAGGGAAACGGGGCTGCAGTGCTTAGAAGAATCGTGGATCAGCTGTTTGGAAATACAGGGGCTGTTCTTTTGGCGGCAATTTTTGCTCTTGCATGTCTTACAACATGTGTAGGACTTATTACATCGATTTCTCAGTATTTTGCATCTCTTACAAAGAAGATTTCCTACAAACAGTGGGCGATTATAACGACTGTGTTTTCATTTATAGTATGTAACCAGGGATTAAATACAATTTTAAGCTTCTCTGTTCCAATATTAAATGCAATTTATCCGACTGCCATTCTCTTGATCGTATTAGGACTTTGTGATAAATGGTTAAAAGACAATCCTTATGTATATCCGGTTACAGTCGGAGCAGTTGCTGTGGTCAGCGTTGTATATGCAACAAAAGAAATACTGCCATTAGGAAGATTGGGGCAAATTATTTCAAAACTTCCATTGTACGAAAGTGGAATGGGTTGGGTTACAGTAGCAATGGCAGGAATTGTGCTGAGTGTGATCCTAAAAAAATATGAGGATATAAAAATGCAAAAAAATTAAAGGAAAAGGGTGTGGAATGTTATTCCACATCTTTTTTAAAATAAAATTAAAAAAGTGGTTGACTTTCTTGCGTTGAAGTGATATTATTCAAAATAACAAATTCATTGAAGGGAACAAGTAATCGACAGAGAGCTTTTTTCAGAGAGACAATGGTTGGTGTGAATTGTCAAAAGATCTGGAAGATGAAATCATCCCTGAGAAGCAAGCTGAAGATAAGTAAGCGAGACGGAGTGAAGCCACGTTATAGGTGAGATGCGTTATTAGATGCAAGAAGAGCCGAATAGAATTCGGGAATTAAGGTGGTACCACGGTAGCAATCGTCCTTTATATAAGGGGCGTTTTTTTTTACCCAGAAATGAAAAACCAGGAATCAGCTTATATTAAATGCATCGCTTTCAACCATCATATTATTTAGATCTAAAGGAGAAGCGATTATGAAATTAGGAAAAAGAAAAATGTTACTTGTAAGTTTTATGTTATTTTCACTGTTTTTTGGAGCAGGAAATCTTATCTTCCCTCCATTTTTAGGACAAAATGCAGGAGAGACAACTCC
>JAHHTM010000094.1 GCA_020024675.1 Muricomes sp. | reverse complement strand
CTCTTGCAAATTCTTGCAATTCATCTTTTGCAAACATTGGACTTATGTTAGATAAAACAGCGTACAGACAGACAGCGGAAAGTCTACTGTTTAATAAAAAATTGCCATGTGTTTTTGATTATAGTAAGAGTTTGTTTCAGATTACAGAAAAATCTGATAGTGCAGAGATGATGATGACAGCCATGGGACAAGGTAAGACGATGACTAGTCCTTATCATATGGCACTTATTACTTCAGCAATCGCCAATGGTGGAGTCTTGATGGAACCATATCTTGTGGAAAAGGTTACAAACCATAAGGGAGCGCAAATAAGAAAAAATGTTCCGAGAAGTTATAAGAAATTAATGACGGTTGAAGAATCTACACAGTTGAAATCTTATATGCGTTCTGTTATTGAAGATGGTGTAACAGCGACTCAGCTTCAAGGTACATCTTATTCAGTGGCTGGAAAAACAGGTACAGCAGAATATAGTTTAACAGACGAAAACAAGACACATTCATGGTTCATTGGATTTACAAATGTGGATAATCCAGAGCTTGCGATTAGCGTTGTGATTGAGGGAAATGACGGGGATACGAACTCTAATGCGGTTTCGGTTGCAAGACAGGTGTTGGATGCATATTATAACAGATAATAAAAGGGAGATTCCTATGCATGTAAAATTTTATTGTGACTTGTATGTCAGTGAAGAATTAAAATCTAAAAAAGATAAAATAATAAAAAAAATACGTGCGAATAAAGTACAGCCATCCGTTTATGTGTTAACGTTGGCTTCGGGAAAACAAAATCATCTTGAATTTTATTCTTCAGTGATGTTAAAACAGGCACTGTTTCAACAAGCACCAATTTTTATAGTAGGAATTGCAAATGGTTATGATGATGCAATGTTTATGACCAAAGATATTGCAGAAGAAGTATATCAAAAGACAAAAGATACAGATATTCGAGGATACATTGAATCAAGACAAAGAGAATTTGACAAAGAAAGAAGGTAACATATATGTTACATATTTTACTGTGTATTCTAAAAATAATAGGATGGATTCTTCTTGCAATCATAGGAATTATTGTATTACTTATTTCTATATTACTTTTTGCCCCGGTACGCTATAAACTGACTGCAAAGATGTATGGAAAACCAGAGACATTATTTATTGATTTAAATTTTAACTGGTTGTTTCATCTTATGAGAGGACATGTTTTATATGACAAAGAAAAATTAGACTGGTGTATGAAAGCTGCGTGGAAAAATTTTTCAAATGAAGATGAGGAGAAAGAAGAATCAGTTTTGGAAGAAGATTTTATGGATAAAGGACAGATAACGGAATCTCTTTCGAAACCACAGAAAGATAATTCGATTACGCCGGTAATAGAAGAAGAGAAAGTATTTTACAAGGAAGAAAAAAAAGAAACGGAAAACCCTTCCAAGAAAAAAAAGTATAATTTTTCTGAAAAGATAAGAGGGGTTTTAGAAAAAATAAAATATACATTTCAAAAGATGTGTGCTACTATAAAGTCGGTACAGAAAAAGAAGGATTATGTAGAACGCTTTTTAAAAAACAAGACCCACAGACGGGCATGGGATTTATTGTTTAGACAGATTAAAAAGCTGGTTCGAAGGATTAAGCCGAAAAAGATATCCGGTGACATAGAGTTTGGTACAGAGGATCCGGCACTTACGGGGAAAATTCTTGCACTTGTAAGTATGATATATCCTTTTACAGGTGAGCATATTGAGATAAAACCGGATTTTGACGAAAAGAAGTTAAATGTTGATGTATTTGTTTCAGGCAGGGTGTATAGTGTTTCATTTATATATTTGGCACTTCGACTGATTATCAGTAAAGATGTACGTCTAACATACAAACATATCAGAAAGTTAATAAATAAGATGTAATTGGAGGACATGGTTATGGCAGATGGAAACAATTTTAAAAACACTGTAGAGGCATTATTTCACGGAATGGATAATGTGATCTCATCTAAGACTGTAGTAGGAGAGGCAATTCATATTAACGATACAATTATTCTTCCATTAGTCGATGTTTCTTTTGGTATGGGTGCAGGATATCTTTCTGACGACAAAAAAGGACGTGGGACAGGTGGACTTGGAGGAAAAATATCTCCAAGTGCAGTTCTTGTGATTAAAGATGGCACAACACGACTTGTAAATATTAAAAATCAGGATACTATGACAAAGATCCTGGATCTTGTACCGGATATGGTAGACCGATTTACTACAAAAAAAGAAGACAGAGTTACAGAAGATGACGTAATGGATATATTAAATTCTGAAGAATAGTTCATTATTTATTATTTCAGGCATATATTATATTGAATAATGTTTCGGAGGGAACTGTTTTGAAAAGAGTTATAGGGTTTGCAATGATCTGGTTTGCTCTTGGCATGATACTAATGTGTTTTCTTCCGGAATGTGCAGGCGTATGTACGATAGTCATATGCCTGTTTTTAGGATACAGACTTTTTTGCTGTTAGTATAAAGATATGAAAGTAAGTGATATCAGAGAAGAACAGTAAAAAGGACAGAAAAAAAGTACTCACTAAACCGTGGGTACTTTCCGTGTCCTTAAAATGTTTTATTATGCACGTTCAACGCAACCTGATTTTAAGCAAGATGTACATACGTACATTTTCTTAGCTCCGCCTTCAGTTTTAACTTTAACGGATTTTACGTTTGATTTCCACATTTTTGGTGTTTTTCTATGAGAGTGACTTACATTGTTTCCGAAGTGAGCACCCTTTCCGCAAATAGCACATTTAGCCATCATTGCACCTCCTAACAATCTGAAATAGTCTTAACAGACTCACAACACTATCATTCTAACAGAAAGATATCTCTATTGCAAGTCTTTTTTAAAATTATTTTATCTCAATTTTAAAAGATTTTTTACTGAAAATCAAGAGGATTCTTCACATTCTTGTGAAATCATGGTAAAATTATACTAAATAAACTTGATAAGGCCGGACATTTAGGCAGAAAGCGAGGAAGACTATGAATAATCGTGTAATTACAATTGGAAGACAGTATGGCAGTAACGGACACAAGATCGCTGAGAGATTATCAGAAAGACTTGGAATTCACTATTATGATAAAGAACTTATCAAAATTGCCGGAGAAATGCAGAATATTACATATGAAGAACTGTTAAAGGTTGATGAAAAGCGTTCGAATCCTTGGCGTTATCCGGTTGAAGATGATGTTCAGATGGAAAAGCAGTTTCGCTTTGAGCCAATGAATGATGTTTTATTTTACACGCAGGTAGATGTGATTCGTTCACTTGCTGAAAAAGAGGACTGCATCATTGTTGGAAGATGTGCAAATGATATTTTAAGAGATTTTGATAACTGCAAGAGTATATTTGTACATGCACCATTAGAAAAACGTATTGAAAATGTTATGCAAAGAGCGTCTGTTGATCATAAAGAGGCTGCTTTGCTCATAAAACGTATGGATAAGCAAAGAAGATATTACTATAATTATTTTACTGACAAAAAGTGGGAAGATATGTCACAGTACGACCTTGCTATTAATAGTGGGACTATGTCTGAAGATCAGATTATAGACGTTTTAACAGCACTTTACGAATCTATGTTGTAAAATTGTAAAAAAAAGAGTATAATAGGTGCGTTCAGTATATCTGTCAGTATGGTGACAGAAAATTTGACAGCAGCGCGGATTTATACTTTGCGTAAAATCTGCGAATATTGATATGATAAAAATCGGAGGTAATATATCATGAAAGGTAGCGTGAGTACAGATTTTGGAATCATTACTGTAGGTCCAGATGTTATTGCAAAGTATGCTGGATCTGTAGCAGTAGAGTGTTTTGGAATTGTTGGAATGGCTGCAGTAAATATGAAAGATGGACTTGTTCATCTTCTTAAGAAAGAGAGTCTGACACGTGGAATACAGGTGGAGATTTCGGAGGATAATGTGCTGACACTGGATTTCCATGTTATTGTTGCATACGGAGTGAATATTCTTTCAGTTTCTGATAACCTTATGAACAATGTGAAATATAAGGTGGAAGAATTCACTGGTATGAAAGTAGAAAAAATCAACATCTTCGTTGAAGGTGTCAGAGTGATTGATTAAGGAGGAAACTTGTCGTGGCGATTAAGACCATTACTACAGAGCTGTTTACAAAGATGTTTTTAGCTGGAGCAGCGAATCTGGAGGCAAAGAAAGAATTTATTAATGAATTAAATGTATTCCCTGTTCCTGATGGGGACACTGGTACAAATATGACATTTACAATTCTGTCAGCGGCAAAGGAAGTAAGCAGCCTTGAAAAACCGGATATGCTTGCAGTTTCCAAGGCAATCTCTTCAGGTTCATTAAGAGGTGCAAGAGGAAATTCAGGGGTTATTCTTTCACAGTTGCTTCGTGGATTCACAAAAGAAATTCGTGAGTATAAAGAAATAAATGTTCAGATTCTGGCAGATGCATGTGAGCGTGCAAGAGCTACAGCATATAAAGCTGTTATGAAACCAAAAGAAGGAACCATTCTTACTGTTGCAAAAGGAATTGCTGAAAAAGCAGCAGAAATGTCAGATCAGACGGATGATCTTGAAATTTTTATTCCGGAAGTTATTGAGCATGCTAAGTATGTGTTATCTAAAACACCGGAGATGCTTCCGGTATTAAAAGAAGCAGGAGTTGTTGATTCAGGTGGACAAGGGCTTCTTGAAGTTTTAAATGGTGCATATGATGCATTCCTTGGTAAAGAAGTAGATTACAGTGCAATTGAAACAAGTGCTGGTACAAAAATGGTTAAACCAGGTGCACAGGCAGAAGTTGATATTAAATTTGGTTATTGTACAGAGTTTATTATCATGCTTAATAAAGAATTTACTGATAAAGATGAGACAGAAGTAAAGGCTTTTCTCGAATCGATTGGAGATTCAATCGTGTGTGTAGCAGATGACGATGTTGTAAAGATCCATGTTCATACGAATGATCCGGGACTTGCAATCCAGAAGGCTCTTACATTTGGACAATTGTCAAGAATCAAGATTGACAATATGCGTGAAGAGCATCAGGAACGTCTGTTTAAAGAGGCTGAAAAAGAAGCAGCAGCGAAAAAAGAAGCAGAGAAAAAGAAAGCAGAGAGAAAATCTGTTGGATTTATTGCAGTTTCTATCGGAGAGGGTATGAATGAGATTTTCCGCGAATTAGGTGTCGATTACATAATCGAGGGCGGACAGACGATGAATCCAAGCACAGAAGATATGTTGACTGCAATTGATGAGGTAAATGCAGATCATGTATTCATTTTCCCAAATAACAAAAACATTATTCTTGCAGCAAATCAGGCTCAGATGCTGACAGAGGATAAAGATATTCTTGTAATTCCTACAAAAACAGTTCCACAAGGAATTACAGCAATCATCAACTATATGCCAGAGGCTGATGTTGATACAAATGCTGAGACAATGATGGAAGAAATTAAAAATGTCAAGACTGGTCAGGTTACTTATGCTGTGCGTGATACACATATTGACAATAAAGAAATCCATGAAGGCGACATCATGGGAATTGGAGATTCCGGAATTCTTTCTGTAGGGAAGTCTGTTGAAGAAACAACAAAAGATATGCTTTCACAACTTGTTACAGAAGATTCAGAATTAATCAGTTTATATTATGGTCAGGATATCTCTGAAGAAGATGCAACTCGTTTTGCAGAAGAGTTAGAAGAGCTCTATCCAGACATTGATATCGATGCTCACTTAGGTGGACAGCCGATTTACTATTATGTATTATCTGTAGAATAAAATATATTTTACGGACGGGTCA
>JAHHTM010000093.1 GCA_020024675.1 Muricomes sp. | reverse complement strand
CCGATGTAGTTAACAAATGTCTGATTTACAAGCTCCAATATTCGTTTGGCGGTTTGGTTAATAAAATATCTGTCATGAGAAACGTAGAGGACAGTTCCTGTATATTCATTGATTGCTTTTTCGAGAATTTCTTTTGATGTAATGTCCAGATGGTTGGTAGGCTCGTCCAAAATTAGAAAATTTGCTTCTGAAAGCATTAGTTTTGCGAGAGACACACGGCCTTTTTCACCGCCACTTAAATCGCTGATCATCTTATACACTTCATCACCTGTAAATTGAAATGCGGCCAATGTATTTCGAATTTGTGTATTTGTAAGAGATGGATAATCATCTGAAATTTCGTCAAAGATGGTTTTATTATCATGGAGGACATGGTGCTCCTGATCATAATATCCAATTTTCACTTTTGACCCAAGGGTGAATTCCCCGGCATCTGGCTCTACAACTTGATTTAAAATTTTAAGAAGAGTAGTCTTTCCAGTTCCATTATCTCCGATAATGGCCACATGTTCTCCACGTTTGATTTCAAAACTAATGTCATGAAACAGAACCTGTTTGTCATAGGATTTGGAGAGTTGCTCTACAGTAAGAACATCATTTCCACTGATGCAAGATGGTTCTAAAGAAAAATGCATTTCTTTTGTTGAATCCACAGGTTTTTCTAAAGGTGTGATACGATTAAGCATTTTTTCACGGCTTTCAGCACGTTTGATGGATTTTTCTCTGTTAAATGAGCGTAATTTTTCAATGACAGCTTCTTGATGTTTGATTTCTTTTTGCTGATTCAAATACTCTTTTAACATGGCATCACGAATGAGTTGTTTTTTCTCCGCATATGCTTTGTAATTTCCGGAATACATGCGCATTCTTCCATTGTCGATTTCTATGACTTTTGTGACAACACGGTTAAGGAAAAAACGATCATGAGATACGATAAATACGGCACCTGGATAGTTGATCAGATATGTTTCGAGCCATGTGATAGAATTTAAATCCAAATGGTTGGTAGGCTCGTCCAAAAGTAGGATATCAGGTTTTGTTAAAAGAAGTTTTCCTAGGGAAACACGTGTTTTTTCACCGCCGGAAAGAGTGTCTGTTTTTTTGTTAAAATCTTCTTCCTGAAATCCAAGACCTTTTAAAACGCCTGTTAGTTCACTTTCATATGCGTATCCGTTTTCTGATTCGAAACGAGACATAAGCCTGTTATATGTATTTAAACGTTCTGCAAGTTCTTCGCCGTTTAATTCCTTTAGCTCGTGTTCTATAGAACGAATTTGTTTTTCGAGTTCTATAATATCTGCTTTTGCGGTTTTTACTTCTTCATATATGGAACGACCGCTTACAAGATTTTGCTGTTGCGCGAGATAACCGATGGTTTTTCCTTTTGTAAGGATTACATCACCACTGTCTAATGGTTCTTCTTTCATGATCATTTTCAAAATGGTTGATTTTCCGGCCCCATTTACGCCGACAAGTGCGGCTTTTTCGCGGTCTTCAATGTGGAAAGAACCATCTTTTACAATAATCTGTTCTCCAAATGATTTATTTAAATTATGGCATGCAAGTATCATATGCAACCTCCTAAACTTCTTTTTTACATATTTATTATATCGAAAAAACCATGAAATACAACTAAAAAAATTGACTTTACAGTAACAATTCTATATAATTAAATTCGGTGCTATATAATAATAAAGAAGATAGTATATAATTTTTGCGAAAATATGAAGTGCCATATATAAAAAACGGAGGATAAAGATTATGGAGGATAGGACAATATCCAAAGCAGTAATCAGTCGTTTGCCAAGGTATTATAGGTATTTAGGGGAACTTTTAGATGTTGGAGTGGAGAGAATTTCTTCAAACGAATTAAGCAAGAGAATGAATGTAACTGCTTCACAGATTCGACAAGATTTAAATAATTTTGGAGGATTTGGACAACAGGGATATGGATATAATGTGCAATATCTTTATTCAGAGATTAGTAAGATATTAGGGTTAGACAAAAAACATAATGTTATCATTATTGGTGCAGGTAATTTAGGACAAGCAATCGCTAATTATGAGGCATTTGAAAAAAGCGGATTTGTTTTAAAAGGCATGTTTGACGTGAACCCTGAATTAAAAGGACTTGAAGTTCGTGGAGTACCTATATGCATGATGGATGAATTAAAAGAATTTGTAAAGAATCATGATATAGAAATTGCAGCATTAACGATTCCGAAAACATGTGCAAAAGAAGTGGCAGATATTCTTGTTGAAAATGGTATCAAAGGTATTTGGAATTTTGCGCATATAGATCTAAAACTTCCAGAAGATATTGTGGTAGAAAATGTTCATATTTCTGACAGCCTTATGAAACTTTTTTACAGACTTAGCAGTCAGAATAAAGCTAATATGAATTAAGATGATACGAACGTGTAATGAAAGGGGGGAATTCTTTTGTTACACGTTGTTTCTTGTGATATAGTATATAAAGTGTTAAAACGAAGAAATTCGTCTCATTGTTGTATATTCAATAGGAGGGAACGTATATGAGATATCTTCCTACAGGAAAGTGGATGCAGATGGCAGATCAGCATACAATCAATGTAATAGGAATTCCGTCTATGGTCTTGATGGAAAGAGCAGCGCTTAAAGTTGTTGAATCCATGGAAAAGGAAAATTGTGATCTAAAAAAGGTTCTTGTAGTGTGCGGGTCAGGAAATAATGGTGGAGATGGATTTGCGGTTGCAAGATTATTAAAAGTAAAAGGATATAAACCAGTTGTATTTTTCGTGGGAAAAGAAGAGTCTATGACAAATGACTGTAATGCACAGAGAAAAATTGCTGAAAATTGTGGAGTATCCGTTGTAACAGTTAAACCCGAAGAAGAATATACTACTATTGTAGATGCTGTTTTTGGGGTAGGATTAAACCGTGAGATTCAAGGAAAATATCTAGAAATCATAGAATGGATGAATTTAAAATCAGGTTGCAAAGTAGCAGTGGATATTCCGTCAGGAATTTGTTCAGCTACAGGGAAAAAATTGGGAAGTGCGTTTCGGGCAGATATTACGGTCGCATTTGCTTATGAAAAGCTAGGAGAAACAATGCATCCGGGAAATGTTGTTTCTGGAAAGGTTATTGTAGCAGATATAGGAATTGATCGTGGATTTTTTGAGGATAAAGACGTTATATATACGCTCGAACAAAAGGATTTAAAAGAAATTCTGCCAACAAGAAAAGCTGATTCACATAAGGGAAGTTATGGAAAAGTTCTGATGATCACAGGTAGTAAAGGAATGTCAGGCGCAGCTTATTTGAGTGCAAAGTCAGCTTATGTGACAGGAGCTGGATTAGTACAAATTTATACATCAGAAGAAAATAGAGAGATTCTTCAACAATTACTGCCTGAGGCAATTATTTCCACGTATCAAGAGTATGATAAGAAGCAGATTGAAAATCTACTTACGTGGGCAGATGTGGTCTGTATTGGTTGTGGACTTGGTCAAAGTGAACTATCTGACAGGATACTAACTACGGTGTTATCTAAAATTCATAAGCCTTGTGTTGTGGATGCAGATGGAATCAATCTTCTTAGCAGACACAAAGAGTTGTTGACGAAAGAAAAAATGCCACTGATATTGACACCACACATGAAGGAAATGACAGGTCTTCTTGGGTGCTCAATTGAAGAATTAAAGAATACACGATTCGAGAAAATTACAGATTATACAAAAGAACATGGGGTAACTTGTGTATTAAAAGATGCAAGAACGGTTGTTTCAAGAAGGGGAAAACCCGTATTTCTTAATACAGCAGGAAATAATGCCATGGCGAAAGCTGGATCTGGAGATGTTCTTGCAGGAGTTATTACAGGATTTCTTGCTCAAAAAAAAGAAACATATGAAGCGGCGACAGGGGGAGTGTATTTGCATGCCTGTGGCGGTGATGAAGCAAAAAAAAGGAAAGGATCTTATAGTGTTCTTGCAGAAGATCTGATAGATGGAATCGCAGTTTGTATAAAAAAAACAGAGGAGAGTTAAAGTAGATGAAAAAATACAGCAGAGTATTTGCCAGGATTGATCTGGATGCAATTTCGTATAATATGGAACAAACCAGAAAAAGAATCGGAAACGATGCAAAGATCATTGCTGTCATAAAAATGGATGGATATGGACATGGTTCAGTTCCAATCGCAAAAATGTTTGAGGAAAAAGAATATATATGGGGTTATGCTACGGCAAGTATGGAAGAGGCGATTATTCTTAGAAAAGCAGGGATTCAAAAGCCTATACTGGTACTTGGATGCATTTTCCCAGATCAGTATGATGAAATGTTGGAGAATGAGATTCGAGCAACGATCTATAATATGGATGGAGCAAAAATAATTTCCGAAGCGGCAGAAAAAATGGGTAAAACAGCCTATTTTCACATTAAGATCGATACAGGAATGGGAAGATTAGGATTTATGCCAAATGAGGATAGTGCAGATACAATCCTGAAGATCAGTCAGCTTCCAAATGTGAATATAGAAGGAATGTTTACCCATTTTGCAAGAGCGGATGAAGAAGATAAATCTCATACATACATTCAGCATGATAAGTTTGTCTGGATGAAAAAAGCCATGGAAGAAAGAAATGTTTCCATTAAATACTACCATTGTGATAATAGTGCGGGTATTATAGATTTTCCAGAAATGAAACATGATCTTGTACGTTCCGGAATTTCAACATACGGATTATATCCTTCTTCGGAAGTAAATGTAACCCATCTTGATCTTAGACCGGCATTAGAACTTAGAAGTCATGTAACTTTTGTTAAAGAAGTAGAACCGGGTACTGCTATTAGCTATGGTGGAACATTTGTTGCTGATAAAAAAATGAAAGTCGCTACAATCCCGGTGGGATATGGAGATGGATATTCAAGAGGTTTATCAAATCAGGCGGATGTTTTGATTCATGGAAAGCGTGCAAGAATTCTTGGAAGAGTCTGTATGGATCAATTTATGGTAGATGTAACAGATATTTCAGATGTAAAATTCATGGATGAAGTTGTTCTGGTAGGATATGATGGTAAAGAACATATTGCAGTAGAGGAATTGAGTGAAATCTGTGGAAGATTTAATTATGAATTTATCTGCTGTCTTGGAAGAAGAATTCCAAGGGTGTATATAAGAGATGGAAAGGTCGTAGAACAGGTAGAATATCTGTCCTGTTAAGAAAACCCGTTTCACAGAAAAACAACTGAATACAACCGATAAAAAGGGAAATACTTTAGTATGACAAAATCGGAATATGGAGTGTGTTAACTGATGAAACGAGGAGATATATATTATGCGGATTTAAGTCCGGTAGTTGGTTCGGAACAAGGTGGAGTCCGTCCAGTATTAATTATCCAAAATGATGTTGGAAACAGACATAGCCCCACTGTTATTTGTGCGGCAGTCACATCTAGAATGAATAAAGCAAAACTTCCGACCCATATAGAGATAAGTGCCAAAGAATATCATATTGTAAAAAATTCTGTTATACTGTTGGAACAAATACGTACAATTGATAAGCAAAGATTAAGAGAATATGTCTGCCATGTAGATGGCGTACTTATGGAAAAAATAAACGAAGCAATCAAAATAAGCTTGCAGCTTCCTACATAGAGTGGATAATAAACCATTGAAATATTTATAGATGAGTGGTAAAATTGGGAAGTGTGTTTATATAAAAAACAGGAAAGAAAAGATAAAGAGGAGATTTCAAAATGTCAGGACATTCTAAATTTGCTAACATTAAGCATAAGAAAGAGAAAAACGATGCGGCAAAAGGAAAGATTTTTACAAAGCTTG
>JAHHTM010000092.1 GCA_020024675.1 Muricomes sp. | reverse complement strand
GATACAGGCAGTAAATGACATAGAGGGAATTGAAAGAATACGATTGGGATCATTGGAACCAAGGATCATCACAGAAGAATTTGTGAAAACAATTTCGGCAATGCCTAAAATTTGCCCACATTTTCATCTCTCACTTCAAAGTGGATGCGATGAAACATTAAAGAGGATGAATCGTCGTTATACAAGTGAAGAATACTATGAAAAATGTGTACTCTTACGAAAATATTTTGATAATCCGGCACTTACAACAGACGTAATTGTAGGATTTCCAGGAGAAACGGAGGAAGAGTTTGAAAAATCCAAATCTTTTTTGGAAAAGGTAGGATTTTATGAGACACATGTATTTAAATATTCAAAACGTCATGGTACAAGAGCAGCAGTTATGCCAGATCAGGTTCCAGAGGAAATTAAAACACAAAGAAGTGATGTGCTCTTAAAACTGCATGATCAGCAAAAGAAGAAATATGAAGATATGTTCAATGGAAAAGAAGTGGAAATCCTTATAGAAGAAATGGTAAAAAGAGATGGAAGAAAAATTCAGACTGGACATACAAAAGAATATATAAGGGTTGGTATGGAAAGTGAAGAAAATCTTCAGAACCAGATTGTAAAGGCTAAAATAGGAGAGGATTCCGATTTTTTCATTGAAATATGATCTCGTTTATATTAAAATCGTATATAGGATACTTTGCATGTATGAAGAAAATACATTCTACAAACAGCATTAGAAAATAAAAATACATCAATGGAGGAAGAAGAATGAGTGATTTAAGTAACACCCAGTTTTTTCAGGTGGAACCAGGGCCGCAGATTTCTGCAAAAGACATTCTGGAGATTGTTTTTAGAGCATTAAAAGAAAAAGGGTACAATCCAGTAAATCAGATTGTTGGTTACATTATGTCAGGTGATCCGACATACATTACAAGCTACAATGGTGCAAGAAGCCTTGTGATGAAAGTGGAACGAGACGAATTAGTGGAAGAACTATTAAAATCGTATATTATGTTTAATTCATGGGAATGATCAATATGCGGTTAATGGGATTAGATTATGGCACAAAGACCGTCGGGGTTGCAATAAGTGATCCCCTTGGTTTTACTGCCCAGGGAATTGAAACGATTGAAAGAAAAGAAGAGAATAAACTCCGTAGGACTCTTGCACGCATTCAAGCACTTGTTGAGGAATATAGTGTAGAGAAGATAGTGCTTGGCTTTCCAAAACATATGAATAATGATATCGGAGAAAGAGCGCAAAAGTCATTGGAGTTTCGTGATATGCTTGTAAGACGCACCGGTTTGGAAGTTATCATGTGGGATGAAAGACTGACAACAGTAGAAGCAGAGCGGACATTGATCGAAAGTAATGTACGAAGAGAAGACAGAAAGCAATATGTAGATAAGATTGCGGCAGTGTTTATCCTGCAGGGTTATTTAGATTCTGTCTACATGAAAGAAAGAATGTCAGCTGAAGAATAAGATCGACGTAGTAAAATATTTGGGTAGCAGGAGGTAAGGCATGGAAACAATTAAATTTACTTATGACGACACAAACGAGACAGATGAGTTTTTCGTGCTTGAACAGACAAAAATAGGGGGATCTGTATACATACTTGTAACAGATTCTGAAGAAGAAGATGCGCAATGTCTGATTTTAAAAGACATGAGTGAAGATAAAGATGCAGAAGGTATCTACGAAATTGTAGAAGATGAAACAGAACTTCTGGCTGTTTCAAAAGTATTTGAAGAATTACTGGAAGATATAGATATTGAAATGTAAAGTTCGAAATGAACTTTTACAATAATAGAAATACCTGCACGGCGTGAATTGGAGAATGACAATGAAACAGGAGAAAGTACAGAAACTGCTAAAGGAGAGACTGCAGGAGAAAGGACTGAAGGTGACAAAACAGCGACAGCTGGTTTTTGACAGTCTGATGAAAAATAAAGGAAGGCACATGACAGCAGAAGAGATATTTGGGCAGATATCAAAAGAATATCCTCAGATTGGTCTTGCGACGATTTACCGTACTTTACAGCTTTTCCTTGAACTTCGGTTGGTTGATCGTATTAATCTAGATGATGGATGCGTCAGATATGAGATCGGACATGTTTTTAAAGATGGCGCAAAGCATAACCACCATCATCTTATATGTACAGGATGTGGAAAAATCCAGGCTGTAGAAGATGAGTTTCTTGATAATTTGGAACAGCATATAGAAGCAGAAACAGGATTTAAGATCGAAAACCACGAAGTAAAGTTTTATGGACGGTGCAAAGAATGCAGGGATACATAAAATATGTGGAGGTGCAAATTATTGAAAAAAGAAAGTAAGGGGAAATTAAAGATTATTCCACTTGGCGGTCTGGAACAGATCGGTATGAATATTACTGCTTTTGAATACGAAGACAGTATTATTGTAGTGGATTGTGGTCTTGCATTTCCGGAAGATGATATGCTTGGGATTGACCTTGTTATCCCAGATGTAACGTATCTTAAAGATAATATAGACAAGGTTAAGGGAATGGTTATCACACATGGACATGAGGATCATATAGGGGCTCTTCCATATGTGTTAAAAGAAATTAATCTGCCAATTTATACTACAAAGCTAACAATGGGAATCATTGAGAATAAATTAAAAGAGCACAATCTTCTTAGATCTACAAGAAGAAAAGTAGTGCGCCATGGGCAGTCAATCAATCTTGGAAAATTTAGAATTGAATTTATAAAAACAAATCATAGTATTCAGGATGCATCTGCACTTGCTATTTATTCACCAGCAGGTACCGTTGTGCATACAGGAGATTTTAAAGTAGATTATACGCCTGTATTTGGAGATGCCATTGATCTTCAGAGGTTTGCGGAAATTGGAAAGAAAGGTGTACTTGCATTGATGTCTGACAGTACAAATGCTGAAAGAGCAGGGTTCACTCAGTCAGAGAAGACAGTTGGTATTACATTTGATCATATATTTGCAGAACATCAGAATACACGTATCATTATTGCAACATTTGCATCGAATGTAGATCGTGTGCAGCAGATTATAAATTCAGCATATAAATATGGACGTAAAGTTGTTGTAGAAGGACGTAGTATGGTAAATATTATTTCTACAGCAGCAGAACTTGGCTATCTTCATGTGCCAGATAATACTTTGATCGAGATTGATCAGATGAAGAACTATCCACCAGAGAAGATGGTACTCATCACAACTGGAAGTCAAGGAGAGTCAATGGCTGCATTATCGAGAATGGCAGCGGATGTTCATCGTAAAGTAACGATTCAGCCGAATGACACGATTATTTTTAGTTCAAATCCTATTCCTGGAAATGAAAAATCTGTGTCAAAAGTCATTAATGAGTTATCAGCAAAAGGGGCGAATGTTATTTTTCAGGATGCACATGTTTCAGGCCATGCATGTCAAGAGGAATTAAAACTTATTTATTCTCTTGTTAAACCGAAATATGCGATTCCAGTTCATGGAGAATACCGTCATCTGAAAGCAAATGCAGCTATAGCAGCATCTCTTGGAATTCCAAAGGAAAATATTTTTATGCTTCAGTCTGGAGATGTTATTGAGTTGTGCGAAGAAAATGCAAAAATTGTAGATAAAGTTCACACAGGAGCAATTCTTGTTGATGGTCTTGGGGTTGGAGATGTAGGAAACATTGTTCTTCGTGATCGTCAGCATCTTGCAGAGGATGGAATATTGATTGTTGTGCTTACCTTAGAGCGTGGTACAAACAGACTTCTTGCAGGACCTGATATTGTTTCTCGTGGATTTGTATATGTGCGGGAATCAGAAGGACTTATGGAAGAGGCACGAAATGTTGTCTCAGAAGCTTTGGAGCGTTGTCTTGGAAACAGACATGCAGATTGGAACAAGATTAAACTTGTGATTCGCGATGCAATGAATGATTATATTTGGAAAAAGACAAAGAGACGCCCAATGATAATACCAATTATTATGGATGTGGATGTGTAGGATATGATAGTAGATGAACGTACCGTAACATTCATCAATTCCTTAGATACAGAGAATAGTGAAATTTTAGAAGCAATTGAACAGGAAGCTCTGGACACTTATGTTCCAATCATAAGAAAAGAGATGCAGAGTTTTCTGAAAGTGCTTCTTACCATGAAAAAACCTATGCGCATTCTTGAAGTAGGAACTGCCGTAGGTTTCTCTGCGTTATTGATGAGTGAATATGTACCTGTAGAATGCAGGATTACAACAATTGAAAACTATGAAAAAAGGATTCCAATTGCGCGGAATAATTTTAAACGTGCCGGTAAGGAAGATATGATCACTCTTATAGAAGGAGATGCGTTTGAAGTCATGAAAACGCTGAATGACAGCTATGACTTTATATTTATGGATGCTGCAAAAGGACAATATATCAATTATTTTCCAGAAGTTATGCGTTTATTAAAAGCAGATGGAGTTTTGGTGTCTGATAATGTGCTTCAAGATGGAGAAATTATTGAATCACGTTATGCTATTGAGCGTAGAAACAGGACAATACATGGCCGCATGAGAGAATATCTTTATGAATTAAAACATAATGATCAATTGATCACATCAATTATTCCACTTGGTGATGGTGTAGCGCTTAGTATAAAAAAATAAAAAGATTTAGAAGGGAAAAAAGAATGAAAAGACATCCTGAATTATTGATTCCGGCAAGCAGCCTGGAAGTTCTTAAGACAGCAGTTGTTTTTGGGGCAGATGCTGTTTATATAGGTGGAGAAGCGTTTGGACTTCGTGCAAAAGCAAAAAATTTTTCCATGGAAGATATGGAAGAAGGAATTAAATTTGCCCATGAACATGGCGTAAAAGTTTATGTTACAGCAAATATTCTGGCACATAACGATGACCTGAAAGGCGTAAGAGAGTATTTTAAAGAATTAAAAGATATTAAACCAGACGGGCTCATTATTGCTGATCCGGGTGTGTTTGAGATTGCAAAGGAAGTGTGTCCTGAAATTGAAAGACACATCAGTACACAGGCAAACAATACAAACTATGGAACTTACAATTTCTGGTACAAACAAGGTGCTACCAGAGTGGTTTCTGCGCGAGAACTTTCTTTGAAAGAGATAAAAGAACTCCGTGAAAATATTCCACAAGACCTGGAAATTGAGACGTTTGTGCATGGAGCAATGTGTATTTCATACTCGGGAAGATGTCTTTTGAGCAATTATTTTACAGGCAGAGATGCAAACCAGGGAGCCTGTACCCACCCGTGCAGATGGAAATATGCGGTTGTAGAAGAAACACGTCCGGGAGAATACATGCCGGTTTATGAAAATGAACGTGGTACTTATATTTTTAATTCGAAAGATCTTTGCATGATCGAGCACATTCCAGAACTTATAGATGCCGGAATCGATAGTCTTAAAATAGAAGGGCGTATGAAGACAGCGCTTTATGTTGCTACTGTAGCAAGAACATATAGAAAAGCAATTGATGATTATAAAAAAGATCCAGCTTTGTATGAAAAGAATATGCCTTGGTATTTAGATCAGATTTCAAACTGCACATACAGACAGTTTACAACAGGGTTTTTCTTTGGAAAACCAGATGAGGAATCTCAAATTTATGATAGTAATACATATGTAAAAGAATATACATATTTGGGGATTGTTGGAAAAATAAAGGATGGTCTTTGCAAAATTGAACAAAGAAACAAATTCTCTGTGGGTGAGACGATTGAAATTATGAAACCAAACGGTGAGAATATCAAAACAAAAGTACTTAAAATTGTAAATGAAGATGGGGAGGAGCAGGAAAGTGCTCCACATCCAAAACAAGTACTCTATGTGGAATACAGTGAAAAAGCT
>JAHHTM010000091.1 GCA_020024675.1 Muricomes sp. | reverse complement strand
GTAGTTTTTCCCTTGTATCAAACCGGTAAACCGAAAAATTTGTTCTTCCACGAAGTCCATATCCTCTCGACCGCATAGAGTCTGCAGTGTCTACAGAGTTTTCCAGTGACCAGGTGATCATGATCGATAAAATCTGAAGTCCATGTTTACTTTTTTCCAGGACATTTCCATTGGTTACATCTCTTCCAATGCATTTTTGTGCATCCGAAACTTTTTCAATCTGTGTCTTAAATTTAGGAACAAATCGAAATACCATAGACAAGATAAGCGACATTGCCGGTATTACTTTTCCGAACAAATAAATAAACTTATCGGAAGTCATAACTTCCTGATAACAGGCAAACCAGTTTAATACACTGATCAGCATAATTCCTGTAGCTGCCCCAAACAAGATCGACTCCAAAGTCAATGGATTTCCTGTTTTGAAATAATACAAAATGGTAACCCCTTTATGATTAAACAATGGATTTACAAATGTAGAAATTAAAAATACAGGTCCCATCATCCACAATGCTGTTTTGACTGCTTTCCACCTTTTTAAGTAAAGATAATAGAAAAATCCTCCAAATAAAGATAGAAAAAGGAATACCGGGTGCATCACAAACATGGAGCACCCGATAATCGTCAAAAAATATATAAAATTAATCCATGGATGATAAGACGAAAAAACGTCTTGTCTCATAACTATAAATCTCTTCCCAGGTCACAGGTATAGTTCCATTCAATCACATCTTGGTCTTCCAGCTTGTAAAGACTGCACCCATAATTTGGATACCAGCCGTTTACATTAAACATCCAGCCTGAATTCGGACCGCAATCCATTTCATAGAGATTTGCTATCCCCTCTACATAGTTGCTGTTGAATCCAGGTGTGAAACTATATTCCATATGAATCCCATTATTTCTTGTTTCTCGAAGAAGTACATCAAATACGGTTTCCCCTTTTTGAAATGACACTTCTCTTTCTGCAAAAATCGTTCCATCTGTTGGAACAAGTACCTCTTTTCCAGGCTCCAGTTTATCCATGTTATCTAGAATCGTATCACAGTAAATACTAAGATAGCAGGTAAGCTCCTCGGAAGTTTCTTCTTCATATTCTTCCGGCTGGCTAGTTGCACTTGCAGAAGACTTTTCATCTTTAGAAGCTGATGTCTGTTGTCCTTCTTTTTCTACGACTTCTTCTACTACCTCTTCATATTCTTCTGCGTCTTCCAGAGCTTCTGACGGTTTCTGCGTTTTTTTCTCTTGCGCTTTTTTTTCTTGCTTTTTGGACGTTTTGTTTTCCGTCTGAACTGCTGGTTTTTCTGTTACTTTTGCATTTTCTTTACAACCGGACAAAGTCATCGCTAATAGAAGAAACACTGCAATGGTTTTTGCGGCTCTTTTGCATCTATTTGCCATCTCTTCTCCTTCGTAATTTACTTCTCTTTTTTTCAAGAACTATTTTCGTAATAATACAGATGACCACAAATAATGCGATCAGACTTCCTACAATCACCGGAACCATAGATTTGTGTTCTTTTACTTGCTGAGAAGTATTTTGTGTAGTCTCATTTTGTTTTTTGTTCTTTTTGATTTTCTGTGTACCTTTTACAGGCTTTTTCTTTTTAACACGTTTTTTTCGAACAACTTTTTTCGTCTTTTTTGTCTTTTTGGTTTTTTTGTCCTTTTTATCTTCTGTTTTTCCGGCTGATTCTATTCCTTCTCCATCAGAAGTGATCTCTGTCTTTGTTCCCTGTACAGACAGCTGACCACTTAGATCCGGGATCTTAACAGAACTTGCATTTCCTTGTACTCCCGGGATATATTCCAGTTCCGGGATATCTTTTCTTAAGGTTACATCTGACATGTCGAACAATAAATTCTGATGATTCAATGCTCTTTTATAAGCGATCAGTGCCAGTGTTGCCTGATCTGTAGCCATGATGTCTTCGCCATTTCCTTTTGTATGTATGAAAGAACCGTTTGCATTTTGATACTGCAAAAGTGCATCTAAAAGACTTTTTCCATTTTTCATAAACTTCTTATCTGACAAAAGAGAAACATCATAGGATGACAAAGCAATCACGGCCTGAGAGATTGACTCAGATCCACTTTGCGTAGAAAATCCTCCATCTTCTTTTTGCATATTGCTTAATGTGTTTAAAGCTCTTTCGATTGCCGCTTTTACATCAGCTCTTTCTTTATACGGAACTAATGCCTGAATGGCCATGGCGGTCATGTCATCCGGGTGATCCAAAAGTCCCCATCCACCCTGTGGCAACTCTGCTTTCAAGATAAAATCAACCAGATTGTCTCTCGTTGTCTGCTTTCCTGAAGCTGTTTTTGGAATTTTATAATCTCTGGAATCAAAAGCGATCAGTGCAAATACCGCACCATTGATTCCCTGTTTTGTTACTTTATTAAAATCAGCCAGTGGTTTTAATAGATTGTATCCTTTAAAATTGGCAGGGTCTGTTCCAATTGCTGTAAGCGCCAGGACAACCCTTGAATATTCTGTATATTTTGCACGATGCAGAACACCTTTATTTTTCTCTAAAACGTACTGTAAGTTTTTCAGATATTCTGCTCTTGCCGCCTCGGTCAATCTTCCTTCCCGTGCCATTGCTATGACCGACCATTCTCCTCCAACACTTCCTATTACTGGATCTACTATATTAGAAGTCAAATAATCTTCTGCTTTATTTAATGCAGTAGTCGTATCAGTTCCTGCTGCATATCCTACAGTCGGAACTGACAAGAAAAGCACCACTGCCAGACTTACGCAAAGCACTCTGTGTATTAATTTCTTCATTCTCTTTACTCCTTGCATAAAACATCCCCTGTGATCAAACTATGCGATTTTCTTATAAACCGCTGCGCTTGGATTTGCCATGATCACAATTCCAAATCCATGAAGATCTGAAACTTCAACTTTTACAAATCCATCCACTACTTGTCCTTTCACACGCTCTACTTTTCCATTTACACAATGCAATACAGTCATATTACCACCTGTATATACCTTACTTAACGGGAGATACAGTGTAACTTTTCCGTGATTTGTAACTTCTGCTCCATTTTTCATTAATTGAATGTCATTAAGACGTACAATCCACTGCATTTTTGTTACTTCTTCTTGCATCAAAGTTACCGCTCTGTCTGTTTTTCTAAGTGGGGTAACTTTAAGATTCATTGCCCGATCCAGATTTTCTCCTGTCATGATAATTCCACTTGTCTTATCTGTAAGTACTACCGGTCTGAAATACTGATGTCCTGACGGTCTTTGTGGTTCAGGATCAACTGGTCCATTATCCGGATTTTCCGGAACAACCGGTATATCCGTATTCTTCATCGCCTCTTCTAATGCTTTTAGGCAGGCATCTACTTCTTTTTGTGGAGCTGTCATATCTGGCATAATCTTCATTGCATCTTCGTATGCTTTTTTAATGTTTATGTTCTGAAGTAAATTTGTTTTATTTGCGTTTACCGTTGCAAGTACCGCTGTCAAAGGATTTTTATCAGATATAATTGCGGAAGGTTTTTCATTTCCATAAATATATCCTGTAAGATCTGCTCCATATCCATATACTGTGTATTGGAAACGGATTACATCATTATCCTGTGGATGGTATTCACTGATTCCAAAATTTGGTGTTTTTCCATTTACAGAATAAAACCATCCGGCTGTCCGAGAATAAGTACGTTCTCCCAGTGTTCCTTTTTCAAAATTATGTTTTCCATCAGATTCATAATATTCTCTTGCACTCTTCGTTGTCGGTGCATCTTTTCCCATTTTAGTGATGTATTCTGGAATTACGGTTTTATCTACTCCTGCATCTGCTTTTTTAATACCCTGAATGTAATTTGGCTGTCCGATAAAGTTTTTGTCTCCGACCACCTTTTTCAGTAAAGTTTCCCCTGTGTCTCCTGCTTTAAATGGTACTCGAACTGGTTCCACAAAATATCCTTGACCAATCGTAAATCGTTCTACCGTCACAACGGCTGTTCCTTCTTTTGGTGATGGTTCTGGCTGTGGTTGTGGTTCTGGTTGCGGTTGTGGTTGTGGTTCTGGATCAGGCTTTGTCGATGCATCTACTTTAGAAAGATCCCAATAATTTTCCTTACTATTTATAAAATGATCATATGCATCTAATGCTTGTAACACCTGAGTTGTAGCCATCAGGTTCACTTTCTTTTCATCTTTTTTAAATTTAAATCCCTGACCATCTATAAAGTATTTCATTATTTCAGTAATCAAATTACTGTACTTTGTAGAAAACCCTTCTTCTGTAACTGCATCTTTTTCCAAGACAGATAAAGTAAGTAGCACCTGTGCATTTGACACTGCGTTGCCACAGTCAAATTTAGGGCCGACCGATTTTGCTAAATATTGTAATCCTTTTTGAATGGATTCTTGAACTTCTGGTTTATCATTGTACGCAGCTAACGACTGTAGTACCATCGCTGTAATATCTACATCTGACCCCCATGTTTTAAATAATGAATACCCTCCATCTTTATTCTGCCATGTAAGAAGTTCTTCAATAATCTTGTCTCTAGTCCATGTTGCATTTTTCGGTATTTCTGTTTTTCTTGCATCCAACGCAATCAGTGCCCAGCATAATTCATTTGATCCATTTTTTAAATTCGGACTATTATAGATCAGCTCTGCCAGATTGACACCTTCTATATCTTTAATGTCTTTTCCCATAGCGGAAAGTGCCAGTGCAACCCTTTCTGCATCTGTCGGTTTTACATGCTCGTCCCACGTTTTTACTTTTTCTACAACCGTAGCATAATAAGCTTCTAATTGTTCTTCTGGAATCTTTTGTCCTGCACGAAGAAGCCCATAAACCTGCCATTCGTTTCCAAATTTATATCCACTTGACGCATGTTTGTCTAAAAAGTATTGGATAGAAGCATCTTTTCCTTTTTTCACCATACCGGAAATATCTAATTCTTGTGCCTCTCCTGGTGTTACTGTAATCTTAATTTTTACCGGTGCTATCTTGTTTGTCTGATCAAGAGGGGTACCTGTTGCAACGACTGTACCTGCCTGTAAACCTTTTACGGTATAGTCCGTAGATGCCATCCAGTATCCTTTATCTTTTGGATGTTCATCTTCTCTGTTCTGTGCACATAGATTTTCTCTTCCGATCTCTACTGCTCCATCCCCTTCATATGTCCAAATCAACTCTGGTTCTGTTATACTCCATCCATCTTTTGAAATCTCACCTGTGAATTTCAGATCTAATGGCGCACTTTCAAATTCTTTTATTTCAATTTTCTTAGTAGCTGCTTCAACTTTTGTCAGCGGATTTTTATATTCAAATACAACTTTTCTTTTTCCTGTAACAGTTTTTGTTTCCCCTGTAATTGGGTTTTTATCATCGATTGTTGCTGTGAATGTTACTTCACCAGGTGCAAATGGCAGATATCCAATCGGAAGTGCCGGAGAAAATTCTGCAATAGAAGGATTGCTGCTTGTTACATGAAATCCTTGTTTATTACTTGCATTTTCTGGTAAAATAATCACTCCATTTGTTTCAATGGCATCAAATGCTCTTCCATCTCCCATTGAAGAACGCGCATGCAGTCTATTCACATCTGAAATGTCTGGTTTAATACTTTTAATTGGAACATACTTAGATGTTACAGTAACAACTGCCTTCTTTTCCGGAGCATCTTTCGATGTTACGGTAATCTTTGAAGTTCCCGGCTGATTGAAAGAAAATTCCGGTCCTCCCCCATTTTGCACAAGTCCATTATCTTCATATGTAAACTTGAATTTTTCGAAATAGGCCTCCTTATAATTTTCTTCCCCTTGGAATTTTGCTTTTACCGTAAGCTTCGTCCACGCAGACCCTTTCAC
>JAHHTM010000090.1 GCA_020024675.1 Muricomes sp. | reverse complement strand
ATCAGAAAAAATACTTGCCGATAGACTTTATCAGGAATTAGCAAACAGGTTTTCTATCTCTAAATCGGAAATTTCTTCTGCTGTAGAAAAAGCGTGGTGTGAACTTGCTAAATGCCGTACAGATATCCAGAAAAAAGGTGAAGAAACAATACGTTTTCTAGATGAAACTGGAAACAGAGGTATTGTTCTCGCCGGTCGTCCATATCATCTTGATCCTGAAGTTAATCATGGCATTCCTGAACTTATCAACTCATACAATATTGCAGTGTTGACTGAAGATTCTGTTTCTCATCTCCAGCAAGTAGAACGTCCGTTAAATGTCATGGATCAATGGATGTTCCATTCTAGATTATATGCAGCTGCAAGCTATGTTAAGACCAAAGACAATCTGGATCTGATTCAGTTAAATTCCTTTGGTTGTGGATTGGACGCTGTTACTACAGACCAAGTAGCTGACATTCTGACTGGTTCAGATAAAATTTATACCTCTCTTAAAATTGATGAGGTAAACAACCTTGGTGCGGCAAGAATCCGTATTCGCTCTCTTCTTGCCGCAATCCGCGTTCGTGAAAAAAGGAAGGAAGAACGAGTACTACATACAGCATCTATTAAAAAAATTCGTTTTACAAAAGAAATGCGAAAGACATATACTATTCTTTGCCCACAAATGTCACCATTGCATTTTGAATTTTTAGAGCCTGCTTTACGTTCTTACGGATATAATCTAAAAGTATTGCCAACCGATAACAAACACGCAATTGATATAGGACTGAAATATGTAAACAATGATGCCTGCTATCCTTCTCTTATCGTAGTTGGACAGATCATGGATGCTATTTTATCCGGTGAATACGACACAGAGAAACTAGCTGTGATCATCACTCAAACAGGTGGTGGATGCCGCGCCTCTAATTATATCGGATTTATTAGACGTGCTTTAAAGAAAGCTGGTTATTCAAATATTCCTGTAATTTCTCTAAATCTAAGTGGTTTTGAAGATAATCCTGGCTTTAAGATTACTCCATTACTTGTTTTAAAAGGAATTTATGGTATTGTATTCGGAGATATCTTTATGAAATGTATCTATCGCATGCGTCCATACGAAAAAAATGTTGGAAGCACAGATGCAATGCATGAAAAATGGGCCAAAGTCTGCAAAGATTTTCTTGCAAAGACTTATCCATCACGACATGAATTTCGTAAAATATGTGCAGCTATCATCAAAGATTTCGATCAGATAGAAACCATTTCTGTTCAGAAACCTCGCGTTGGAATTGTAGGAGAAATTCTCGTAAAATTCCTTCCTGCTGCCAATAATCATCTTGTAGATCTTTTAGAAAAAGAAGGAGCTGAAGCTGTTGTCCCTGATCTTCTTGACTTTTTCATGTACTGTTTCTATAATCAGAATTTTAAAGCATCACATCTTGGTGTCAAAAAATCAAAAGCTTTACTTGGCAATCTTGGCATCTTAGCCCTTGAGTGGTTCCGTGCACCTGCTTCTAAAGCATTTGAGCAAAGCCGACATTTTAGTGCACCTACGAAGATCACTAAACTCGCCAACATGGCTTCTGACATTGTATCCGTAGGAAATCAATCTGGAGAAGGTTGGTTTTTGACTGGAGAAATGCTGGAATTAATTACCACTGGAACAGAAAATATTGTTTGTACGCAGCCTTTTGCCTGTCTTCCAAACCATGTTGTAGGTAAAGGAGTTCTAAAAGAATTAAGAAGAAAATATCCAGGTTCCAATATTGTTGCTATTGATTTCGATCCGGGTGCCAGCGAAGTAAATCAGCTAAATCGTATTAAATTAATGCTGTCTAACGCAAATAAAACACTGGATTAAGTTACATATACAAAAACCGTACAGATTCATTATTTCTAATTTATCTGTACGGCTTTTTTCAATTTAATTTCAAAACATTCCAAATTTCTTCCGGGCTGTCTGCGATTAATTCTGCTCCGGCATCTATAAGTTCTTCCTTCTTTCCATATCCATATTATACTCCCATAGAGTGTACACCTGAAAGTTTGGCACCGATCATATCATAACTTGTATCTCCAACCATTAAAACACTATCTCGATCTTTAACCTTACATTCTTTCAAAACATATTCTATAACTTCTTCTTTTTTTGTTCTTGTAAGATCCATGTAAGATCCTCCAATAAAGTCAAAATAGTCATTCAGGTGGAAATGTTCCATGACGATATGTGCAAGATGTTCTGGTTTTGATGTTGCGACTGCGAGCTGATACCCGGCTTCTTTTAACTTTTTAAGCACTTCTGGTATTCCTTCATACACACTATTCTCAAAAATACCTTTGCTTACATAGTATTCTCTAAAATGTTGTACTGCAATTAGACTTTCATCTTCTGAAAATCCACAAAATTCCTGAAACTGTTTCGCAAGAGGAGGACCTACAAATCCTCTTAATCTATCAATATTCTCAACTTCCATCCCATATTTTTTTAATGCATGCTGTACAGAATTCATAATTCCCGGTCCCGAATCCGTCAACGTTCCATCAAGGTCAAATAAAATTGTTTTTATATTCATATTAAAAACTCCTGATCTTATCCTCTTCTTCACTGTGTGTTTTTATAATTTTTCGGATGACAACATAATATCCAAAATCATTATTTACTTTCACATAAACTCTTTCATTTTCTTTATGCCCCAGAATTGCTTTTCCTATTGGGGACTCTATACTAATCCGTCCATTTATAGAACTTCCTCTTACAGAAGTAACTAAACGGTATGTTTCAACTTCATCGTCATCTTCAAAATAAAGTTCAACAGTATTATTCATACCCACCTCATCTGCCTTTGACTCATCATCCACTATAACTGCTGTTTTCAGCATTCTCTCTAAATATCTGATACGACTCTCATTTTTGTTTTTTTCTTTTTTAGCTGCATGATATTCAAAATTTTCACTCAAATCTCCGTGTGCTCTTGCTTCTTTAACAGCCTCAATCAATTCTTTTCGAACAACAACTTTTCGATGTTCAATTTCTTCTTCTATCTTTTTGTAATCGCTTTTTGTTAATTTTTCACTCATTTTATCAATTTCCTTTTTAACAAAATAAGAAAGTTTTGGCAGGTAAACCTGCCAAAACTCAATCATCCTACAATTTTATATTCACCTTATTTAATGATCAGAGATTTTCCTGTCATTTCTTTTGGCTGTTCCATTCCCATAAGTTCAATAAGTGTAGGTGCAATATCCGCAAGGCATCCGCCTTCTCTTAATTTATAAGAAGGATCTGCATTTACAAGAATAAATGGAACAGGATTTGTTGTATGAGCTGTAAATGGCTCACCAGTTTCTCCGTCAATAAGCTGTTCTGCATTTCCGTGGTCTGCACAGATAAACATCTGTCCATCAACTTCTTTGATAGCTTCTACTGTTTTACCTACGCATTCATCAACTGCCTCAACTGCTTTGATAGCAGCAGCCTCAACACCTGTATGCCCTACCATATCTGGGTTTGCAAAATTGATGATAATCACATCATATTTGTCAGATTTAATTGCTTCCACCAGTTTATCGCATACCTCATATGCACTCATCTCCGGCTGAAGGTCATATGTTGCAACTTTTGGCGATTTAACAAGAATACGATCTTCTCCTTTATTTGGCTCCTCTACACCACCATTAAAGAAAAATGTAACGTGTGCATATTTTTCTGTTTCAGCAATACGCGCCTGTGTCATATTGTGGTCTGCAAGGAACTGTCCAAAAGTATTTGTAATTTCTTCTTTTACAAATGCAATCTGTTTATTTGGAATTGTAACATCATACTCTGTAAAGCATACGAATGTAGTTTTAATTCTTTCTCCTCTTTCAAATCCTGTAAATTCATCATCACAGAAAGTTCTTGTAATCTCTCTTGCTCTGTCAGGACGGAAGTTGAAGAAAATAACAGAATCGTCATCTTTAATTGTTGCAACTGGTGCACCATTTTTTTCAACAACTGTTGGAAGAACAAATTCATCTGTTGTTTCTGCATCGTAAGAAGCCTGGATTCCTGCTGGTCCAGATACAGCTTTTTCGCCTTCTCCTAATACTAAAGCTCTGTAAGCTTTTTCAACACGATCCCAACGATTGTCTCGGTCCATTACGTAGTAACGTCCCATAACAGATGCAACTTCACCAACACCGATTTCTTTCATCTTTGCTTCAAGTTTTTCTACATACTCTTTTCCAGATGCTGGTGGAGTATCACGACCATCCAGGAAACAATGTACATATACTTTTTCAATTCCCTGACGTTTTGCAAGTTCAAGAAGTCCGTAAACATGTTCAATATGGCTGTGTACACCACCATCTGAAACAAGTCCGAACAAATGAAGTGCGGAGTCGTTTTTCTTTACATTTTCGCAAGCTGCAAGAAGCGCTTTGTTTTCAAAGAAATCGCCATCCTGGATTGATTTTGTGATTTTTGTAAGATCCTGATATACGATACGACCTGCACCCATATTCAAGTGTCCGACCTCTGAGTTACCCATCTGTCCATCTGGAAGTCCTACATGAAGACCACTTGCGTTACCCTGTACAAAAGGATATTCTTCCATCAGTTTATCCATCACAGGTGTTTTTCCTAAAGCAACTGCGTTACCGCAATCGTTGCTATTTAATCCATAACCATCTAATATCATTAATACGGTTGGCTTTTTACTCATGTTTAATCTCCTTTTCTTACAAAAGAATACCACGAAAAAGGTACTTACTTTTCATCATGGTGAAGCATAAGACCGCTTTCGTGGTAATAGCTATGTCCGGCACATATAATGTCGGATCATTAATTTATTATTTGTAGTTTACGATCTTACCAAAGTCAGCTTTTAAAGATGCTCCACCTACAAGGCCACCATCGATGTCGTTCTGTGCAAACAGTTCTGGTGCTGTAGCTGCGTTAACAGATCCACCATACTGGATACGGATAGCTGCTGCTGTAGCGTCATCATAAATTTCAGCGATGCATGCACGAATTCCTGCGCAAACTTCCTGTGCCTGCTCTGTTGTAGCTGTTTTACCTGTTCCAATAGCCCAGATTGGCTCATAAGCGATAACTGCTTCTTTCGCCTGATCAGCTGTTACATTCTGGAATCCAACTTTAACCTGCTGACGGATAAAGTCCATAGTAACTCCCTGCTCTCTTTGCTCTAAAGATTCTCCACAGCACATGATTGGTGTGATACCATGTTCAAATGCTTTAAGGATCTTTTTGTTTACATCAGCATTTGTTTCACCGAAGTATTCTCTTCTTTCAGAATGTCCTAATACTACATATTTAACACCTGCATCTACAAGCATTTCAGGAGAAATCTCACCTGTGTAAGCTCCTTTTTCCTCGAAGTACATATTTTCAGCACCAACCTGGATGTTTGTTCCTTTAGCTGCCTCTACAACAGGAACAATATCGATAGCTGGTACGCAGAATACTACGTCAACTTCTTCGTTTGCTACTAATGGTTTTAACTCTTCTACTAAAGCTACTGCTTCACTTGGAGTTTTGTTCATTTTCCAGTTACCTGCGATAATTTTTTTTCTTGCCATGATAAAAATTCTCCTCTACATTTTGTATGATAAATTAATCTATTTTTTTAATTCTTACAGATCGTTAGCTGCTGCTACACCTGGAAGCTCTTTTCCTTCAAGGAATTCTAAAGAAGCTCCACCACCTGTTGAGATATGTGTCATCTTGTCACCATATCCTAACTGGTTAACTGCTGCTGCTGAATCTCCACCACCAATGATTGTTACAGCATCTGTTTCAGATAATGCTTCTGCAACTGCTTTTGTACCAGCTGCAAATTTTGGCATTTCGAAGCATCCCATTGGTCCGTTCCATACAACTGTCT
>JAHHTM010000009.1 GCA_020024675.1 Muricomes sp. | reverse complement strand
CATTAAAATCAGCTAATAGTTAGGAAGTAAATATTGCTAACAAGATGCCCTATTTTCTGTTGCTGTATGAATTTAACAATTTATAATTAAAAGAACCACATTATTGTGGATAAGTGACAACAAAGGCAGGAAAATGTTGATCAGGAGGAGATAGTTCTTAGTAGCTAAGACTTTTTTATGGGTTAATGTTAAGCAGAATATCTTTTCCCATTATACAAAAACACAGAAGAAATATAGGTAGGAAGTAATAGTATTAATAGACTAAACCTATGTATCATCAAAGGAGAAATAAATTATGCCAGATTCACGAGAAAATAAGATCAGTTGCACTAACTACCAGTGTGAAATTGAATTGACACTTGAAATTTTAAGCGGGAAATGGAAGGCACTCATTATTTGGAACCTTCACTTACATGAGGTGATAAGATACAATGAGTTTCGTCGTCTCATTTCTGGTATTACACAGAAAATGCTTACACAGCAGTTAAAAGAATTAGAAAAGTATGGAATTATTACACGCACAGTACATCCTACCGTTCCACCTACAGTAGAATATCAATTATCAGACCTTGGACAAGAGCTTATTCCTATTATGAGTGCTATGGATCAATGGGGAAAAAACTATGTAAAGCTTTATCATACAAGTCATCCGGAAAAATGATTTTCACGGAAAACCCTTGCAAATCAACAAATCTTACCATTTAGTACATAAGGAACTAAAAAGTGCCTTCTTTTCAAGTAAAATTGTTACTGATAATATATGTCTTGAACACGAGGGAGTGATCTCCTAATAACATATATTAAGAAAAGGAGTTACGAATATTATGAAAAGATTTACTATTCCAAGAGATGTATATTTTGGCGATAATGCTATTGAATATCTGTCATCTGTAAAAGCTACAAAAGCATTTATTGTTTATGGTTCTCATCGTTTAGAGTCAGATGGTGTTATTAAAAAAATGCAGGACTATCTAAAACAGGCTGGTGTTGAATCTACTACATTTTCAGGTGTAGAACATGACCCTTCGGTTGCTACTGTAAAAGAAGGTGTTCGTCAGATGAATGAATTCCAGCCAGATCTGATTATCGGTATTGGTGGAGGATCTCCAATTGATGCAGCAAAGGCTATGTGGATTTTCTACGAACATCCTGATTTCACATTTGAAGAAGCGGCAAAACCTTTCAATCTTCCAGAGATGCGAAACAAAGCTAAATTTATTGCAATCTCAACTACTAGTGGTACAGCTACTGAAGTGACTTCTTTTTCTGTAATTACAGATAATGAGACTGGAATTAAGTATCCTATTGCTGACTACAATGTTACACCTGATGTAGCTATTTTGGATACTGTTCTTGTTGAAAAGATGCCTCAGAACCTGGTAGCAAACACAGGTATGGATGCACTTACTCATGCTTTAGAAGCTTATGTTTCTAATGTTGCTAATCCTTTCACAGACGCATTAGCCATTCACTCTATTGAAATGATTTTCAAAAATCTGGCGAAATCTTACAATGGTGATATGGATGCTCGCAAGCAGATGCATATAGCTCAGAACCTGGCGGGTATGTCATTCTCTAATGCTATCCTTGGTATTGCACACTCAATGGCACATAAGTCAGGAGCTATTTTAAATGTACCACATGGTCTTGCAAATGCTATCTATCTGCCTAATACAGTACTTTTTAATAGTAAAAACGCTGTTGCAGGTAATCGTTACGCTGAGGTTGCACAGCGTATTGGGTTAAGTGGAAATAATGAACAGGAACTGATCACTGCTTTGATCAATCAAATCAAAAAATTACGTAGTGAACTTGACATGGTTGGTTCTTTGAAAGAATTTGGTATCGAAGAGGAAATATTCCTGTCTAAAGTTGACAATATGGCTGTTACTGCAGTAGCAGATCCTTGTACTAGCACAAACCCTAGAGAAATCAATCCGGAAGAGATGAAGAATCTCTATATGGCTGCTTATTATGGCGAGGATATTGCATTTTAAGATACAGTCTGTATTTTCCATCATGCACCAATTAAACTGAATATACACTTCTATGAGCAATGAATGGTGGGATATTTATAGTCCCACCATTTACTGCTATTTTGGAATTCAAATAATTAAGAATATAAGAGGAATATTACTATGAATAATATGACAAGTGCGATTAAAATGTTGGAGCAGGGAGGAGTTTCGTACAAACTTTATTCCTATCCTACAAAGAATGGGCCTGTAGCCGCTATGGATGTTGCGGATTACTTTGGATATTCTCCGGAAAGATTATTTAAGACATTGGTAACCTCCGACCACAAGGGCGGTTATTATGTATTCTGTCTTCCGGCAGAAAAGAGAATGGACTTTGAAAAAAGCGGCCTCTATTGTAGGAGCTAAAAATCTACAAATGTTAAAACCGGAAATTTTTGAAGAACTGACCGGATATACTCATGGTGGATGCTCTCCGTTCGGATTGAGAACAAAACTGCCGATTTATGTAGATCAAGCAGCCCAAAATTGGGAAACAATCTATGTCTCTGGCGGTAAGGTGGGATATCTGGTTGAAGTAAAGCCTGAAGTGCTGGAAAATTTGGTGAGCGCTCAGTATGCAGAATTTACAAAATAAAATGGGGAGGATGTTATTATGAAATTTCAAGAATTAATCAGGAAAAGATATTCCTGCAGAAATTTTTCTGATAAAAAGGTGGATAAAGAACTTATTGAGAAAATCATTGAAGCCGGACGAATTGCGCCTACAGCTGTGAACACCCAGCCCTTTAAGATCTTTTGGCTCAATTCGGAGAAAGCAAAAGACAATGTCAGACAGGCAAGCAGTTGTACATTTGGTGCTGACAACTTTTTGGTTGTGGGATACAAAGAAGAGGAAGGCTGGGAGCGCACTTTCGATCAGCGTAATTTTGCGGATATCGATGCCGGCATCGTTGCTACTCATATGATGCTTGCCATTGAAGCCATTGGTCTTAGTACCACTTGGGTTGGTTATTTTAACGCCCCGATGTTGCAAAATTTTTATCCACAAATGAAAGCATATCATTTGATTGCACTGTTTCCAATCGGTTATGCAGCTGAGGATGCCGTTCCTTCCGAACGGCATTTCAAGCGGAAATCCAGAGACGAACTGGTAGAAGTTCTTTAAAACATGTGGTTTTCAATCGCAAGCCCTTGAAAACGGTAGCTTGCGGCGGTTGCTAGAAATGGGGCATGGATGTTTCGATCCTCGCATTCTTAGCATCTGTACAAGTTGATCTATCTTCTCTGGGCAGAATATTGCTTCAGCGAAGAGTTATAAGAATACGGCACCGGCTGCCGAAAAAATAAAGGAGTATAACTATGAAAAAGATGTATTGGATCTCGTTATCTTATTTCGTGTTTGGACTGACTACCGGTCTTGTTAATCATGAGATTTCCTACTGGACCGACTTCACTGGAGAATCGGTAATGTCCGTAGTCCATCCCCACGCCATTTTGTTGGGCGGTCTGGTGTTTTTGCTGATGCCCTTATTTATGAAAATCTTCGAACTGGAAAACCAAAAGAGTTTTCAGTGTTTTGTGTGGACATACAACATAGGGCTTGTGATGACCTTGAGCTTTATGACCGTAAGAGGAATGTCCCAGCTTTTTGGGATGACCTTTCCAGGATTTTTAGACCACATGGTGGGTGGATTGGCCGGAATCGGCCATGTCATTTTAATGGTAGGGCTGAGCTTTTTATTCCACACCTTGATGAAATCTGTAGATAAAAGGAGCGAGTAATACTATGATAAGACAGATTTATCATGTGGGCTTGACGGTTTCAGATATGGATCGTTCCATTGCTTTTTACCGGGATGTGCTGGGTCTTACCTTACAAGGGGAGCTTCTAATGGAAGGACCGGAGACGGAAACCATATTCCAGCGGAAAAACTGCCGGGCAAAAGTGGCTTATCTCAATGGCTCGGACAAAATCGGTATGCCACCGGTATAGCTAATCCAGTTTTTGGATGCTGACATCGAAAAGCAGCCTACCGATCTCTTTACCACCTCGATGTCGGAGTTGTGTTTCTACACAGATGATATTGAGGCCATGTATCAGCGTTTACATTCTAACCAGGTGGAATGTCTCTCTAAACCGCAGAGCTTTGACTTTACTGGTGACGGCTTTGGAAAAAGTAAAGCCTTTTATTTCCGAGACCCAGATGGAATCATTTTGGAAATGATGCAACCTTTGTAAGCGTTAAAACAAAAATCGTCTGCTGACCTTACGTAAATGATAAATGCCAACAAAGAAAGTATCACAAAATAAGATAATAATAGAGAAATAAGTAAGCAAATAGAATTTGAAGAAAGGAGATTACACAATGAATTTTAAAGAGCCACCAGAAGAATTTCAGGCTTATCTTCAGGATCATCGAAATGAAATAACGAAAAGATATGAAGCTGCAATCAAAGAAGTCTATACCAGACTAGAAATCCTAAAAGCTGATTTTCAAATTCAAAAAAAACGAGAATGTATTTCAACGATTCAGTCAAGAATTAAATCTAATGCAAGTATTTTAGAAAAGCTTACACGAAAAGGACTGCCTGTAAATATAAGTTCTGTTTATAATAAATTAAATGATATCGCTGGAATCCGTGTTATATGTAAGTTCATTGACGATATTTATATACTTGCCGAAAAGCTAAATGGTCAAGATGATCTTGTGGTGGTTGAAATCGAAGACTATATCAAAAATCCAAAGGCCAATGGCTATCGTAGTTACCATATGGTTGTAGATGTACCTATATTTTTTGCAAATGCTAAAGAATATGTGCGAGTGGAAATTCAGTTACGAACAGTTGCTATGGATTTTTGGGCAAGTCTGGAGCATGACATTAAATATAAAAAAGATTCTTGTGAATGTGAAGAAATTGTAGATGAACTAAAGGACTGCGCAGATACCATTGCAACAACGGATCAGCGCATGATGGAGTTAAGAGATAAAGTATCTAAAAAGCATTTACTATATCAACAGAACGCATTATGACATATGTAAGGTTATGAAGAAATAGATAGATTAAAGATTGCCAGAGCATTTAGAAAAGTAGGTCGAGGTATTCCATGGAGATATAACAACTAAGGATTAGTTATAGGTTCGATTCCTATAGGAAACGTAATTTGAGAGTGGAAATGATGGACAAAATGTCATCGTTTTCATTCTCTTTTTTTGAACAAAAAAGAAGACTTATGGTTATTAATTTTTAGTTGTAATAAATAAAAGAAAAATAGCAATTGTAGAAATAGTATGTGTTAAATGCTATACTAAAATTCTAGATAAGAGTAAAATTTAATTTATGTCATACTAACGGGGAGTATTTTAAATAGTTATTTATGAAAGAAGGAATCGAATGAAAAAATTAGGAAAAGGAAATAGGAAAATTTATTCGGTTATGTTTTGTGTACTATATGTAACAATAATTAGTGTTGTTGTTTTAATCAATATTATAGTAATGAATTTTACATTAACAGAAAATGCTAAACAAAGAGCATTCGATGAGTTAAGGGATAAGGCAAAGACACAAGTGATTATGATTGAATCATGTACTAATAAGGAATTTGCACAGTTATATGGAATTGAGAGTGTTTTGGCATCAAAATATGAGGAGGATGGAAAACAGTTTGACACCATGTGGAGTATGTTGGAACAAACAGAAAAATTTACAATGTTAGGATTTGCAGATTTATCTGGGGAAGCAATTGATTATAATGGAGAGAAAATCGGAAATATCAGTGAAAGAAGTTATTTTACAGATATCGTTCAGGGAAGAGCAACAGAAAAATGTATATATCTTGAAAAAACGTTAAGGTCAAAAGAACCTGAAATTTTATATGCTATTCCAGTTAGTGTAAAAGGAAAAATATGGGGAGTTTTATTCAAAAGCAGAGAAGTTTCGCAAATAGAAGAGGCAATAATAGCAGATGTACAATTTGATGGAAACGCTAGTATGTTTGCCGTAAATGAAGAAGGTGACATTCTTTTGATAAGTAATGCTAAAGATAGGTTGTTATTATTACATAATTTGTTTGAAAAAGATAATGGGCTTACATTTACAGATATCTCAGATGAAGAATTAAAGAGAGATTTAAAAAATATGAAATCGGGAGAATGTATATTAAACTATAAAGGAAAAACAAAATATGCTGCTTATAATCCAAGCAAATTAGATGGATGGACAATTTTTAATGTGGTGGATAAAGATATTGCAATTTCACGATATGAAAAAAACAATCAAATTGTAAAAAAAAGTGTAATAACAGTCACATTAATGTTTATTATTTCCTTGGCAAGTTCAATACTTCTAATGATCCTATATATAAAAAAACAAAAAAAATTCGAAATAGATCGTTATCTTCAGTACGATCACTATAATAAAATTATGGATGAATTAACTTGTCCTGTTTTTCGATACAATGTCGAAGAAGATAGAATAGACACGAATGAAAAATTTAAAGAGATTTATGGTTGTGATACGATAGAGCCGTTTTTTGCAAAATCAGAAAAATGGAAAATGGCTCATCCAGAATTTAATTTTGAAGGATTGATTGCAGAAGTCAAAGATGTTGTTCACAATAGAAAAATAGTTTCTTTTGAATCCATTTTACAAAAAGAAAATGAAAAAACGCGTTGGATGAAAATTATTCTTGTTCCTGTAAGTGGTTACACGAAGAAAGTGGTTAGAGTTTTTGGAACAATAATGGATACAACAGCAGAACATAAATTGTTTGAAGAGACGATAGAGATGATGGCATATGTTCCGACAGGGTTGTATCGCTACTATCTAAATGAACCAATACATGTAGAATATGTTAGTGATGGGTTTCAAAAAATGTTAGGTTACTCTTCAGAAGAATTAGAAGAAATTATGGGAGAAGGTGGAAATTATTCTAAACTTTTGGTAGAACAAGATCAACCAAAATACGAGGAGTTTATAACAAAATTAAGTAAAACTGGAGAAAGTGGAATTTGTGAATATAGGATGATTTGTAAAGATGGCTCTTGGCTTGCAGTTTCTGATTCGATGGAAGTTAAATATGCTTCTAGTGGAATTAAATATGGTTATGCAGTTGTGTCAGACATCAGCAAATATCGAGAAGCTCAAGAGAAAAATGAAGAGAAACTGGAAAAGCTTAAAATTCAGCTCAATGAGTCAAGAATTAAAATTTCAACTGGTCAGATACAACCACATTTTCTCTACAATGCGCTGGCATCTATTCGAGAGGTGGTTTTGGAAAATCCCCAATATGCTGCAGATTTAATTTTTGATTTCACAACTCATTTGCGTGCATGCATTAAATCTATGGCAAGTGAAGAGTTGATTCCTTTTTCTCAAGAAATAGAAAATATAAAAGCATATGTAAGTATTGAGAAAATGCGTTTTGGAGAAAAAATGCAGGTTAAATATGATATTTTGGAGAGTGATTTTAATATTGTACCTCTTAGCATTCAGCCTTTAGTGGAAAATGCCATTCGTCACGGAATTTACGAGCGTGGGAAAATAGGAGGGACAGTTATTATCAGCTCATATCGTAAATCAGACGATGTTATTATAAAGGTAGAAGATAATGGTGTTGGATTTGATGTAGAAACGATTAAAAATGAAGTAGAACATAAAGGACGAGATTCTACAGGATTGTCTAGTTTGATTTTCAGATTTGAAAACCTTATGAATGCCAAGGTTAAAATTGAAAGTAAGATAGGAGAAGGAACGAGAATTATAGTGAAAATTCCAATGAAAGGAGAAAAGAAAAATGAAAGCAATTATAGTAGATGATGAGCCAATTATGTTAAGAAGCTTTATGCGTTTAAGTGAGGGAATTCCAAATCTTAATGTAACAGCACAATTTGAAGATGCAGATAGTGCAATTTCTTATGTACAGGACAATCCAGTTCAATTGGCACTTCTCGATATTAGAATGCCAAAGATGAATGGTATAGAATTGGCTGTGAAACTTCGTAATATATGCCCGGATATCTTGATTGTCTTTATTTCCGCTTATGATGAGTATATTCGAGATTCAAATTTAATTGGTGGTGATTACTATATTGTAAAGCCATATAAGCGAGAAACCATTGAAATGATGGTGCAAAAAATGCAAATACTTTCCCAAAGGATACAAAAAATATATATTCAGATGTTTGGGAGATTCAATATTCTGAAAAATGGAACTCCAATTGCATTGCGAGGCAAAGCAAAAGAAATTTTGGCACTAGTTGCTTCACGTTGTGGTAAGGAAATCAGTAATGAGGAAATATATTCTACGATTTGGGAAGAACGAGAATATAGCAATGTGAAAATGAAGGTCTATTATAATGCATTAAAACGGTTAAAGCAAATACTTGAAGTAGAAGAACTTTCGGATTTATTGTTATCAACACCAAGGGGACAGATGATAAATGTATCAATAGTTGATTGCGATTATTACGCTTGGAAAGAAAATCCACATATGCAGAAAAATAAATTTGAAGGAGAATTTCTTTCGGAATATTCATGGGGAGAATACATTTTAGCGAGTATTCTTAATGATGTGGAATAAAAGGATGATTTATAAAATTATTAGTGGAGAAAATCCATCATATCAAAATGGTATGATGGATTTTTTTTACTATTTTTGTTGGTTAAACGTTGGTAGATATTGGATATAATATAAAATCAAGTAGAAATATAGTGAAAGATTTTTTGCTTTAAATACACCTTGATGGTATAGGATGGAGATGCATTATAGATGCAGTTAAATATTACAACAGATTATGCGATACGAGTCATATTATGTTTAGAAAGTAAAGGAAATAGAAAAAATGCATATCAAATAGCGGAAGAAATGGGGATTCCAGAGAGATATGTGTTAAAAGTATTAAAAAAATTAAAACAAGCAGGAATCATTCTTGCTTTTGCTGGGAATCATGGCGGTTACGAACTGGCAAAAGAAATTTCTGATATTTCATTTGGAAATATTTTGCAGATCATGGAAAATACAATAAGAATTAATAGATGTTTGGAAGAAGATGAATATTGTAGTAGAGGTGCTACTTTAACATGTCCAGTTAGAAAGTTTTATTGTGGATTACAAAATGAACTCATAGACAGAGCTCGGAGGACTTCTATTCAGGATATTTTAAATTACGTTTGATGGATTACAGGAAGTGGGGAGAACAAAAGATGAAATGGAAAAGGCGGAAAAAATGGGAAAAAATTCTTGCGTGGATTTTGTGTGTAACAATCTTGGTACAAGGCGTTCCGGTATACGCGGCCGATCTTGAGGTAATGCCGCATATTGTGTCTGATTTACATAGCAATGAGGTGCAAGAAAAAACGAATGACAGTAAATCTATAAATGAAACAGAAGTGGAAAATGAAGAAAAGACAAAGTTGGAACCGCAAGAGTTTCAGCCGGAGGAAGAGATTGATTCAAAGCCACAAGAACCACAGATCGGTGAAGGTGAAATGCAGGATGCGCAAGAGGAGTCGGTTCAAGAGGTAACAGACTATTCCAAGATTTATCAGAATGGAATTATTAAAATCTACAACAAGAGTCAGTTGTATGCAGTTGGATCAGGTCAGTTGGTACATATCAATGATGACAGAGAAGATATTTATGGAACAGGAGAAGAGGTTACAGAAAACGGAACTACTATTACCTACAGTATGGAAGCAAAATATCAGCTCATGAATGATATTGAACTGGATGAAAAAAATCTATGGCTGCTTCCGGAAGGGTTCAGGGGAAGTTTCCTTTCAGAATCAGTGACAGAAGAAGATCCTTTGTACAATTCGGAACTGGATGCGGTTTATGTGTATCATAATTATCAACTTTTAACGGTTGCATCGGAAGAGTCAGAGACAGAACCTATTATGTCGAAAGACATGATTGCTTCTGATTTTGGAATGGGGCAGTTTCTATATAAAAATGGTAAGCCGGCAGACGAAACCGTAGAGGCAGCACAGGATTATCTGACATATAGTAAGAAACATCACTATATGCTTTCAAAAAAATTTACGGAGCAGATGCCAGAATTGAAAGCAGAGCAGTATGCACAAGGAACCACTACGGAAGAGCAGAAAGCAGGTCGTCAACATGTAGGGCAGGTATATACAGAAATTGACGGTAAGAAATATATACTAATTGGAAATGAACAGCAGCTTCGAAAAATCGGAACAGATACTCAGGTTACACCGATGCTGTTTCTTCGTACGGAAGCAAGACTGTTACTGGTTCCACTAGGCAGCAAAATAGTACCTTATTATCCGGGAGATGCGGATTTTAATTTAAGAGATATTAGAGAAACGGATGTATCTTATCAAGATATCAAAGAGCAAACAGAGGGTTTTCAGTATTTTGGGCAAAAGCCAGAGAAGTGTAAAGATTTAATGAATGTAGACTGGGGAGATCCGAAAGGTTTATTAAGTGCAGTTGTAGGAATTGTCGGAAATTTGTTAGGGGAAATACTTGGTGAACTTTTGGGCAAACAAGAAATTGTCGGATTGAAAGACGAAAATACAGATCATCCATCTATTGGTTCCAAAAGAAATGAATATAAAACTTTTTTTCAGTTAGAGAAACAATATAAAGATCTAACGTATTCATCTGACTCCAATTATATTGTTTTCCGTGATATTAACTTGTCGTCAGGTGAATTTTCTAATGGAGAGGAAGATATATGGAATCCAATCAATCTTTCCGGAAATATGGAAGGACGGAAAGAAATGGTTGATGGTCAGCCTGTAACAATCAGTAATGTGAATGTGCAACAGGTAGGAAAACTTGATCCATCTACAACAAGAGGTGTAGGATTTTTTGGATCAATTTCTAGTCAGATTGATGACAAGGAACTGGGACACAGCAAGGGAACGACTGTAGTAAAAAATATTCATCTACAGAATGTAACCGTCAACAATCAGTCTACAGAAGTAAAACTGGTGAATTTAAGTCTGGTTAAAATTCTTCTTGGAACCATTGGAGGAATTCTGGGAGGAGTTTTAGGACTTGTAGGAGGCATTCTTGATACACTTTTGGGCTGGGCAATTCCGGGACTTGAAAGAATAGGAAGTCTGTCAGATGTTTTAATAGGACTTCTTACCATAAATTCAAATCGTTCCGATATCTTTGCCACAGGTAGTTTTGTGGGAAGAATAGTAGGAGATGTAAAAATACAGAATTGTGTAGTTGAGCAGGCTGCTGTCTCCAATGTAAAAGATATGACAGGTGGATTTGCGGGGTATACAGAAGGCACAGAAAAATATGATGGACTTTCTCAGCTTTTAGGTGGCACGGTAAGTTTACTTGCAAAGATTTTGAATATCATCCCTGGTATCGGAATTGGAGATCTGATTACTTTATTACTGCAAAATAACATTATTAATGTAGGGCAGTTGTTTCCAGTTGGATATTATAAACCGGTTTTGGAAAATTGTTCTGTGCATTTAGCATCATCAGTTATTGGAAGTGATACGACAAATTATACGGGGGGATTTGTTGGAATACAAATTGCAACCAAGATGTCGGGTTGTGTTGTCACAAATCTTCAAAGTGTAAAAGCAAAAACGGGAGCCGGCGGATTTGCCGGAATTGAGAGAGACGCAGTAATTAATAGTCTTCTTAGTAATTTGGGAGTTCAATTGGTATCATTTGACATTCAATCAAGACAGGATAACTGTATCGTAATTGGACATAGTCTGAATGTGTCCGCAACAGATTTATATGCGGGCGGATTCAACGGAATTATGACAAACAGCGTAAGTACCGGGTGTAAGGTACAGAACATTTCCAAGGTGTCTGCAGGAAAATATGCAGGTGGATTCACAGGAAGAGCAACCATCGGTGCGGGAATCGTTCTTGGAAATGAAGATGAAAGGAAGCATAACCTTCTGGGTTCAGTTACAGAGTTGTTGACGCAATTAGTAGCTCCCGGAAATGAGGATAAGCTAAATACACTTTTGGCACTTTCGGGTCTTACTCCGTCAGAGTTACATTATTGTGAGGTGCAGGGAGAAAACTGGACGGTTACTGCGAAAGAAAATTATGCAGGGGGCCTTTTAGGACAGGGAGATGGTGCAACCATTTCCTTGATTCAAAGTAAAGGAGCCGGTGATCAGGAAATATTGGATACAAAGCCAACTATTTTGAATGGACTTGCATCTGTTCAAGCTAGAAATTATGCTGGAGGGCTTGGCGGAAGTATTGTAACGGCAAATCCTATTGGTATTTTAAACCAAACAATCGGAGTAGGAAGTTATCTTCCGTTTTATGCAGGGAATATTCAGCTTATCGGAAGTAATTTAAAGGTAACAGCTGAAGAAAAATATGCTTCCGCCGGATTTGGACTAATGCTTGGTGGAAGGGCAGAGAACGTAATAATCCGTAATGTAGATGCCGTGATTGCACAGAACTATGTGGGTGGACTTGCCGGAAGGGCAGGAGCAGGAAGCCTGGCTCAGACAGGGGGAATTGACGTTCTCGGGCTGGGACTTATAAAAGTAAATAATGTTCTTTCCCTTGCTCAGGGAGTAAATGTAAAAGCCAAAGATATTCAAATATGGGGGATAGAATCTGGAGCGATTATATCTGCCACAGGAACACCGTGGAATACTACATCCAAAGAGGAGATTTTCGCCGGAGGATTGGTTTCAGAAGCAGACGGAATACAGGTAAAAAATGCAAATGTGTCCAATATTAAGGAAATTAAAGCAGAGAAAAATTCAGGGGAAACAAGCTATGCCGGAGGATTTACCGGAAAATCTCATACGGGAGGGCTTGCAGGAATTGCACAGAAAGAAGCCGATGGAAAATTAAAACTTTCGGGAATTCTAGACGTAAGTAACCTGTTAACTCTAGTTCCTTATCTGCTTCCAGAATATGAAAATTGTAAAGTAGAATTTGTTTCTAATGGAGAAAATCCCCAAGTATTGGCAGATTATGCCGGTGGTTTCTTCGGGCAGATGGATAGTGGAAAAGTTACAAATCCGGAACAGGAACCATATGCAGTTTATGGTATTGTAAAAGTAAAAGCTACAGAATGTGCCGGAGGATTTGCCGGAAAAATTAAAGCTGGTGCGGCAGCATCTTCCAATGGTTTAAAGTTGCTTGGCGGAATATTGAATCTAGACCTTAACAATTTGCTAAGTGTTTTGAATGTATACATTCCGGTTATCGAGTCGGCGGGAATCAAATCTGCGGATGGAGGTTTTACAGTAGAAGCAACCAACAACGAAAGTAGTGCAGGTGGATATGCCGGTATCGCAAGTGGAGCCACTATCAGAAAATCAAATGTAGACTCTTTAAAACATACGAAAGTGGATGAATCTGATTATTTTAATGCTTCATGTTATGCGGTAAAGGCAGGTAGATATGCCGGCGGATATGTGGGACGTGCAGATATTGATTCTGCCGCACAGGTAGGAGGAGGCTTAAAGCTTCTTAATCTGTTAGATCTTAACAATCTTCTAAGTGCAATGAAGGTTGTTGCCACAAAAATAGAAGATTGCAATGTCAGTGGCATGGTTGGCGGATTCTCCGTCCTTGCCAATGGAAAAGGGGATATAGGAAAAGCCGGGGGATTTGCAGGTGAAGGATCTGGATGCCAGATAACCAACAGTAATGTTTATAACTTTCTATATATTATTGGTCAGGAAATGGCAGGAGGTTATGCGGGACATCTAGAACCGGGAAATGCGGTAGCTGTTCTCGGGGAGAAGAGCGACATTCTAAATGGCTTGATCAATGTAAATGACACGCTCGCAAGTCTGGTAAATGCGTTTGTCCCGATCATAAAAAACAGTGAGACAACTGCTGTTCCATGTGGCGGAACTGTTTGTGCGAAAGGCACCACAGATACCGCTCATGTCAGAGGACTTGCCGGAGGATATGTGGGTTACAACCATGGTGCGACAATTAAAGGAAATGATTCGAAAACATCAGGTAGAAAAGAATGTGCAGTTGTAAGATTACGGTCAGTGTACGGAACAGAGGCAGCAGGTGGTTTTACAGGATTCATGGAAAACGCAGATCTTGTAGGAACAGGAAATTTAAATATATTGTTTGGACTTGTCAGTGTCAACAATGTATTAGGGTTGCTAAATGCTGTTTATCCTACAGAAACAAATACTGCCGTTTACGGACCACTTAGAAAGCTGGACGTAGATACATGGAATAAATGGGCAGATGCTGTTGCGGCAAATGGGGCATATGGAGCACAGTTCCCAGCAGATAAAGTGGAAGATCAAACAGCACTAGAGGCGATGATTCCTAAATATGCCTATGGATATGATGTAACAGCAGGAAGAAAAGAGGCTGGAAACCTTGCAAAACAACTAGGAGATGCCGGAGGGTATGTAGGAAAAATGCAAGGCGGGGTAATTACGGAAGCTCATGCATGGGATACAAAAACAGTTACGGCATATAAAAGTGCCGGAGGATTTGCCGGAGAAATGATGACCGGTGGAGTAGCAGAGATAGGAAATGTAAGTCTGGCAAACGGAGCACTGGATATATTAGGAAGTATTAATGCTGTACAAACATTTGTGCCGGTTATTCGAAATTCAGATATATCTGGATTTCAGTCCGGTTTAAATGTAATAAGTCATGGAATACCACAGCAAGGAGACAGAATAGAGAAAGTTGGCTATGCCGGAGGGTACGTAGGACATGTAGTAGGTGGTCAGATTTGGGGAAATTGGAATACACCTTCCAATACGCCAAGTACATTCCATATCACTGATGCAGTAGAAAAAGAAGAAAATAATCGATGCTTTGTAGATAATTTAAGACAGGTAAATGGTACAGCTTCCGTAGGAGGCTTTGTAGGTCTTGTAGAACCAGGAGGTGCAGCATCACTGGATACAGCCGGGAAAGGAGGGCTTTTAGATGGATTACTGCAGAATCTGATCAAAGAACCAAAAGATTTGGTACAACTTTTAAATGCAACAATGTCGACTATTGAAGCGGCAGATGTGAAAGCCTGGGACGATTATGGAATTACGATTAATGGTGTTTATTCCGATGGTACAGCAAATACAAAATATGCCAAGTCAGCAGGAGGATTTGCAGGAGAGTTACAAGGTACTGTAATTGGTAAATTAAATCATCCAGAACAGGGAACTACGGTCACCAATCTAAGAAGCGTTACTGGTGGAAAGCATGCCGGAGGATTTTTCGGCTATGCGGATGTATCTTCTGTGGCTGAAATTTCAAATTCAGATGGAGCAGGCAATTCAACAAGTATTATTGGAAAGTTGATTGGACTTGATTCCATAACAGCACTTGATTCATTCCGAACATTTATTTACGACTCAAAAGTGTTTGGTACAAAAGCAGCAGGATTGAGTGTAGATGCAAAGGAAGGAAACTCTTATGGATATCCAAATACTCCATTTTTCACAGGAAATGCTGGAGGGTTTGGAGGAAGTCTTTGTAATGGATCTGTAAAAGGAAGCAGCGTAGAAAATCTGCGTGAGGTAGAAGGAAGAAACTATGTAGGAGGCTTTATCGGTCATCTTGACAAAGGTGGTGTGCTGCAGGTAGATAATATTGGACTTCTGGGAAAATTCCTTAGCGCCGGAGCTGATATATTAAGTGCTTTTGGGTCTCATGTAGATAACAGTAAAGTATCAGGTATTCCAGAAGGATTTACTGTAAAAAGTGAAAATTCGGCAGAGGACGAGAATAAGGACGAGATAGCCGGTGGGTTTGCAGGATATGCAGACCTTGCAAGAATGAAAAATAATCAGGTTGAGAATATAAAGCAGGTGTCCAGTGGACAGACAGCCGGAGGATTTGTTGGAAAAACAAGTTTTAAATATCTTGCAGAAATAAAAGTGGATTCACCTTTAGTCAACAAATTAGTAGAGTTACTTAAACAACTTCTGAAAGCAATCTGGTTGGAGGACATTCAATCGGGACCAGGCATTGAAGTAAATCTTGGAATCATCAAGGTTCATGTGGTATCCAAAGAGGATGGACTTCTTCATGTAAACTTACTGGGACTTGATATTGGAATTGAATTAGTAAAAACACAAAGTGGAAATGGACTTGCTAAAATTCATATTGGTGATAGTGTCATTGAGATCAATTGTGCAGAGGATGGAAGTGTCAAAATGGATGATCAACACTTAAAAGACGAGATTCATATTTCTTTGATCAAAGCAAATCGTACACGTATTGAAAGATGTACCATAACAGGAATTAAAGAAGGATATGATGTCTATGGTGGAGGTGCAGGAAATGACAAAAATGGTGTAGGAGAAAAAGGTTGTGCCGGTGGTTTTGCAGGATATAACAATGAGGGACTGTTTAAGAAGAATGAAATGTATCTTGCAGATGTTATAAGAGGCACAAAAGACATTACCGGCCCGTTTTCCGGAAAAACAAATTTAAATACCAATACTCCGGAGTTTATCAATTCTGTATTTAAAATTGAAGGGGAAGATAACCATTACAGAATTTATAGAGACTTGCAGAATATAACTAATGCTGAGAATTACAATAAGGTAATGAAAGGCAGCAAGGAACTGCAAAATGGTTTTACACATACACCAGAATGGAATATTTATGAATTCCATCATCGGGCAAAGAATAAGGTCGAAAAGGTTTCTGACCTAATTGGTGCCGTACTAGAAGGACCAGATAACGAAGAGGTCCCTCTGAATGCATATATGGAGCAGGGTGCAAAGGTAGTTCTTATGAATGATGTCGGTACGAAACCGACAGAACCGGATGAAACAGCACCGCCTGCGGACGTTCAGGATCCTTGTAAAGATATGGTACAATTACGAATTCGAAAAGTCTGGAAAAAAGATAAAGAGGCGAACAGACCGGAAAAAATTCTACTTCATTTTACCAGAAGTTATGTAGATGGACAGGGAAATACAATTCAGGATTCGGCATTTAACTCAGCAAATCATACAGTGGAACTTACTAAGAAAGACTATCAGTCAAAGAATGTATGGGAAAAGATCATAACAGGACTTCCGTTTACTGCATATTATAAAGATGTAGATGGAACGAAGCGATATTACACTTATGAAGTGACAGAAGATGCGCTGGATGGATATCAAACGACCATAACATATCAGGGAAAATATCATTATGATATTACCATTACGAATAGGAAGAAGTTTACAGGCTTTCTTCCAAACACAGGAGGGGCAGGTACCTTCTGGATTTATACAATTGCAATACTTGTTTTTCTTTCAATGGCGGCAATGGAATTGAATTCAAGAAAAAAACAAGTTTACAATAAATAAAACAAAAGAAAAGGAGAAAATATCATGAACAAGTTGAAAAAATTGATGGCTGTGTTGCTGGCAGCAGTAATGACAATGGCAACAGGTGTTACAGCATTTGCAGCTCCAGAACAAGGAACAGGTTCCATTACAATCAATGGAACAAAAGAAAAAGGAAACATAGAAGCATACCGGATGTTTAAAGCTGAAGTAGAACAGCAAGGTGCAAATTCAAATAGTGAGAGTGTTAAATACACTCTTGAAAATGGATTTGAAGAATTTTTTAAAACAGAATTTTCAGAGATGAGCTCATTAGAGGGTATTAAATTATCAGATGCAGCAGCAGAGAAACTTGATGAGATTCAAAGAGGTAATGCAGCAGGAAAAGTTGAATTTTCAAAAAAGGTTCTGACATGGGTTTTAAAAAATGCTGCAAAAATTCAGGCTTTGAAGTATACACAAACAGCAGCAGAGAATAGTACAACAATTTCAGGTCTTCCATTTGGTTTCTACATGGTTTATACACCAGATGCAGGACAGCAACAGACAGGAAATAAGGATGAAAAAACACCGGCTATGATGGTAACAGTAAAAGATACAACACCAGTAGAGGTGAACTTAAAGAGTGAATATCCTACAGTTGAGAAGACTATTTCTCCAGAAATTCCCGATACGGATGACGTTACTATGGAAGAAGAAGGCCTGCAAATTGGCGTTGATAGTAGCTGGGATACCATTCATGAAAACACAATCGAAAGTGTTGTTGATGAAAGCAAAGCAGGAGATTTTCAGGTTGGTGATGTGGTTACCTTTAAACTGACTGCAAAAGTACCGGATATGACAGGATTTACCGATTACACATTCAAATTCAATGATACTCTTTCTACTGGTTTGACTTTTAAAGCAATTCAGAAAGTAACAGTGGGAAATACAGTAATCAAACCGGTTCAGTTATCAACGGCAGGAAACAACACATATTCTGTAACGTTAAAGGGTCAGCAACTTACAATTACTATGAATAACTTCCTACAATCTTATAAAGATCAGGTGGGGCAGGAGATTACTGTTTACTACAAAGCAATGGTAAATGAAAATGCAGTAGTTGGTATGCAACCAAATACGAATAAAGCTGAAATTGAATTTAGCAATGATCCAACTAACAATACAACAAGTAAATCAGAACCGGATATTGTAGATGTGCATACATTTGATTTCTCCATTCATAAATTTTATAAGTCTCAAGGGGAAAATAAGAATTTAGCTGGTGCAGAATTTGCATTATATTCTGATCAAACGTGTATTACTAAAATCAATTTGAAGAAACTGAGCAATCTTGTAAATACATGGGTTCCATCTAATGATACTTTAGATGAAAAAATTGTAACACCGAGTGACGGAAAGGTTACAGTTCAGGGATTAAAAGCAGGCACATATTACTTAAAGGAAACAAAAGCTCCAGAGGGATATCATTTGTTAAAACAGCCAATTAAGGTTGTGATTACACCAACTTATACAGGGGAAACCGGTAAACTGGAAAAATACACAATTACTTATACTTATGAAGGACAGGAGACTTTAGTGGAAAACAACAGTAATCCATTAGAAGTAGAGAACAAGAATGGTACGATTCTTCCAAATACTGGTGGTATGGGTACGGTAGTTTTCACAGTAGTAAGTGTAGTATTGATTCTCGGCGTAGCAGTAAGCTTTATAATCAGTAGAAGAAAAGAAGAAAAATAAAAAGAAATAAATACGGGAAGGTGGAAATTTCCATCTTCCCAGAAATAATGATAGGGAGAATGAAATGAGTAGTAAAAAGAAAAAAAGAAAAATAGCAGATATCATTCGAATAATTGTTCTTCTCATTGCACTCTCCGTGTTATTATATCCTACAGTCAGTAATTATTTGTATGAGAAAAACAGTTCAAGGATTGTTGCAGATTATGAAAAGGAAGTAGAAAATACCACAGACGAAGAAAAAGAAGAAATGTTACGTCTTGCCAGAGAGTACAATACGAAACTGGCACAAAACCAGGTAAGTATAGGAGATGCATTTGCTGAGGAAAATGCAGATAATCAGGAGTATGAGAGTCTGTTGAATCAGTCAGGCACAGGCATGATGGGATATATTCAAATTCCAAAAATCAATATAGCGCTTCCTTTATACCATGGAACAAAAGAAAGTGTTTTACAAGTTGGGGTTGGACATTTAAAAGAAACATCTCTTCCGGTAGGAGGGAAAACAACCCATGCTGTTTTAACCGGACATAGAGGGTTACCATCAAAGATGTTGTTTACAGATTTGGACCAGATAAAGGAAAATGATATTTTTTATATCAAAATACTTGGAGATACATTGGCTTATCAGGTAGATCAGATTTTGACAGTGCTTCCGGAGAAAACAGAAGATCTGCAGATTATTGATGGGAAAGATTATGTTACGTTAGTAACTTGTACACCTTATGGAATCAATACACATCGTCTTTTAGTCCGTGGACATCGTATTCCTTATGAAGAAGCGGTCATTATGGAGCCGGATGAGATCAATCAAGGATTGAAACTTCCATTCGAGGTAAAAGTCTTGCTAGTAGGGCTGGGAGTCTTGATACTAATATTAATCGGATTAACTA
>JAHHTM010000089.1 GCA_020024675.1 Muricomes sp. | reverse complement strand
CAACACGCTGATATTTCTTTGCTTCACGGCTATAGTCTTTATAGCTGCTTGCCATAAGATGGGCATTAAAAACAACTACATAAGGAAGCAATATTGCATTGCTGCGTCCGTGAGAAATATGAAATTTTGCACCGATTGCATGAGCTAAGCTATGGTTTATACCAAGTCCTGCAGAATTAAATGCCATTCCTGCAAGACAGGATGCATTATGCATTTTTTCTCTTGCCAGAAGATCATCACCATGAAGATATGCCTGAGGTAAAAAACGAAATGCCAAAGTTAAAGCTTTCTCTGCTAAAGCATCGGTAAAATCTGTAGCATTTTTTGAAACATAAGCTTCAAGTGCATGAGTAATTACATCCATTCCTGTATCTGCTGTAACTTGAGGAGGCACACTGACCACTAATCTTGGATCAAGAATTGCAACCATAGGTAGTAAAGATTTATCTGATATAGGATATTTTATACCTTTCTCTTTATTTGTTATTACTGAGAATTGAGTAACCTCTGAACCTGTACCGCTTGTGGTTGGAATAGCAAAACATTCATCAATATGTATATCTACATTCTCCATATGTCTGGACAGTTCTCTTATTGCTTTGGCTGCATCAATCGATGAACCACCACCTATAGCAATTAAAACCTCTGCTTCACAGGAAATTAAAAAGTCGATTCCTTTTGCTATAATTTCAATAGGTGGATCCGGAATTACTTCACTAAAAACATAAACCTCACAGCCTTCTAAATATTCCTTTACTTTATCCACCATACCTGATGATTCAATAAAACTATCACAAATAATAAGGACTTTTTTATTTTCTATTTGTTTTAATCGATCCATAGAATGATTTCCAAAAAAAACATTGGTGCTAATACTAAACTCTTTCATTTTGCTGCTTCCTTTCGCATATTATTAAAATACATTTTCCTCTATATTTTGTCTAATAAAAAGTTAATTAAGATTTTCTCTTTATTAAAACCTGCTATCTGGATAAATAATTTCAATAGGGAAGCAAATCATAGAGGTTTACCTCAAATGTTTTACCGGTAAATCAAGAAGGACAATGACAATTATTTATATTTAAGGAGATGATTTTTTGATTATATTAGTCCAAGCAGCAAAGATATTAAACTATCCAACATTTACTTTGCTGTTTTTCTCTATGACCACTCTATAGAACAGAACGTTCGTTGTTCCTCTCTAAGTATTGCCTGACCCTATCAAATTAAATGTATAAATACCCTATACTTCTTTTCAAATTATTCTGCGTTGCCACTCAATGTTTTTTATGTTCTGCAACACATTGCTGTCTATATTCTGTAGGTGACATTCCCATATACTTTTTAAAAGCTTTGCTAAAATAATTTGTCTCCGTATATGATAATTCATATGCAATATTCACAACCGGCATCTGAGTGTAATTCAACATTTCTTTGGCCATTTCTATTCTTCCCTCGGTAACATAAGAAATAAAGTTCGTACCTGTACTTTTCTTAAATAACTTGCTGAAATAGCATGTGCTCACATTGATGTAATCAGCTACATCCTCTAAACTAATGCCTTTCTTCATGTTAATATCTATATAGTTCAGTGCTTTATTCATATCGTCCCTGTAGATATATTCTTTGTCCAAAAGATTGTGTATGCGTTGAATGTATTCTTCCGCTTCTAAGTAAGCAGAATATCGATCCTCACATTTATTTCGATTTACTGGATGAAAAGCATTTCCATATTCTTGTTCAATTTGACTGAGAATCTCCAAGAACTCAAATGTCTTTGTAAACTGCATAGTCTCATTATCCTCATAATCAAAAAAAGAATCAATGTATTCTTTTGCTATATTAATGGATTTTTTATACTTATGGCAACGGAAACTCTCAATCATATGGTTCTTTATTTTTTCCCGCAGGTCAGCATTTTCTTCATCACTATTCTTGTCCTTTTTAATTATAGCCTCCTGAACAATCTTTAATAAGCTCTCCGGAGAATAGGGTTTCAACAGATAACCATTGGCACCTGCTTTGAGAACCGTAGCCAGAACATCACTTTCATTTGTTGCAGAAGTAATGATGACAATAAGATTAGAATACTTTTTTCTTGCTTTAGTTACAACTTGAAATACACTTTGCGAAAGATTAGACATATCCTGCACAATTAATTCCGGGCTAAAAGTCTCTAAAAGTTCTAAAGCCTCCTCCAGAGTAACTGCCTCTTTAATCTCTTCCAGTTTCTTTATATTTTCTTTTAGACATTTACTTACAATTCTCCTCTCTAATTGATTATTACTTACAATTAATGCACTATGACACATATTCCGCTCCTCATTTAATTAAATCATTTTTCATTGGAATTCGTATTAAGACTTCTGCTCCACTATTATTTGGTAAATTTTTTGCCTCTAAATGATATTTTTTTCCAAATAGTAAACATAAATTTCGGTTTAGATTATAAAGGGCAAATCTATTTTTTGCTTTAATTGCAGGCATCTGTTCATCATTAATATTTTCTATAATTTCTTTAGGAAAACCTTTTCCTTCGTCTATAACACTGATCACAAAATCTCCATTTTGTTGCTCTCCGCTAATCTCTATAGATCCGCCTTCAGATTGGTTCTCCACTGTATATTCTATAGCATTTTCTACAACAGGTTGAAGCATCATCGCAGGACAAGGTACTTCACAGTAATCTTCTGATACATCAATAATGTAATTAAACTTATCCCCTAAACGAAGTTTTTCCATAGTTAAATAGTTCTTAATATAGTCCAATTCTTCGCCTAAAGTGGATATTTGATTATCTCTACGCTCTAAAGAATATCGAAGCATATCAGACAAAGCATATACGGATTGTTCTGTTTGCTTTGCTTCTTCAAGATAAGCCAGATTTGATACAATACTTAAATTTGAAAATAAAAAGTCTGCCTTTTCTCTTGGTATATTCTCTTTAAACTGATCATTCGACATCGTCTCTTCCATTTTTATACGTTTATTCTTTTCTTCTAATAGCTCTTTTTCCTTGTCCTTTAATTCATTGACCATTAATTCCATGTATCCTTTTCTCATTAAATTAAGAACACTCGTTTGAAGAATACGCAGAACGGCAGCTATTTTTTCTATATCCCCATCTTTCAATTTTTTCCACTCATTTTGTAGTTCTTCGTCTTTGCTCAAATTTGATGTTTCTGAAAGAATCGGCTTAATCTCTTTGCCTTTGGTATCACTGCATTTTACCTGTCCACCCATAACTGATCCGCAATAAGTTCCATCTAAAATAAGAGGAACCGCATAATCTATAAGGCCTGCATGGCAATAATAAATTTGTGATTCTCCAGATATTGCTGCCTGTAATCCTCCATGTGCATCACATTGACAGCATTTAGCAAAATAATCCGGATTTTTTCTCAAATGTGTGCAAAAATCTGTAAATCCACTGGGCTTAGTAATAGGTTTCCCTGTATAATCCACAGTGATAAAAGCCATACCTACTGCATACGCAAAATCATCTTGCATTTGTTGCAATACATTAATGTCCACTATTTTTTCTATCTGTTTCATTTCCGTCTCCTAAAATAAAAACAAGTGCAAATGCTTTTTATCTTTTTTCAGTTAGATTTTACCACAAAAAAATACCCTTGTATACATTTATAAACAAATGCAAGAGTACTTTTTTGTCATTATGTAATTCTCAGATAGAATTTTTTATTTTTATTAGGTTTTCAACTAGAATGTTGCCACTTCCGGATCTGCCTCTTCTGCCGGTTCAACTTTTCTACAATAAAGTACAGGTCCTTTTTCTCCGTATACTTCAAGATATTCAAGTTTTACTTCTGCTTCAACCTGATACCATTCACCGTGCGTCATTGTATCCACTTTATCCCATACATATGCAAGTCCTGCAAACTGTATATCATCTACACAGCAGGTCATAACATGGCGTCCGAAAACAAACTGATTTTCTGCAAGGCCACCGCCTAATGCACAACGACCTTTAACAGAGATAACCTTTCCTTCATATTTTTCCACTTCCTCGTTTATGTCACGATACCACTCTGCATAGTCATTATCCTTAATTTCTACAATTGGAGCATTAAGGTCAAATGGTAACGGATCTTTAATTGTATCATACTCCACATCATCTTTACTGTATTCATAAGCAATCTGACTGTTCTTATTTGCTGCACGTACAATTTTATGGAATTCCATCTTATCAAACCCTTTAACACATCGATTAAAGATAACAAGTTCCGCACTCTTAAGCTTATCATATACAAGTGGTCTCATTGCCTGGTTATATGTCAGAAAAGTTGTAGCATCTGCAAACATCATCTCCTGATAAGTAATCCATCCCTGTGGCATATTCTGATAAAACGAATCCAGATTCCACATTCCGTTATACTCTACAATAACACGCTCTGCGTTGTGTTTTTTTTGAAGACCTGCTAAATACTCTCTTGTGAGAGACTCTTCCTCCTCAATGTTTTCAAAAAAGACATTAAGGCCATAAAATCTGCTCGCATGATATTCTTCTTCTCCTTCTTCACATAAAAGAAAAAGTGTCCTTTCTCCTGAATTAAATTCTTCGTCTTCCAGAGCTTCCTGAATAAATGTGGTTTTCCCACTTTCTAAAAAGCCTGTAAATAAATATACTGGTATTTCCATTACTATCTCCTATAATCCAAACAGTTCTTCCATTTTTTCTGCTTCAATGCCTGCACCAATTACACAGATAAGACCTGTAACTGCCGCGCTTCCGTGTCTTACATCAGGTTCTCCAGGTACATAATCAAAATGAATCCACTTTCCGTCTTCACCTTCTACAATACCTTTTGCTCTCAGTACCTGTCCATATTTTTCTTCATCATTTAACTGCTGCAGAATATGGGTAATCTGTTCTTCTGTAAACTTATGTGCTGTTTCTGTACCAAAACTTGAGAATACTTCATCAGCATGGTGATGATGATGATCGTGTCCGCAGCCACAATCATGATCGTGGTCATGATGATGATGCTCATGTTCATGGTCGTGATCACAGCCACATCCACACTCATGGTCATGATGATGTTCATGGTCGTGGTCATGGTCGTGTTCGCAGTCACATCCACATTCATGGTCGTGATCATGGTGATGATGTTCATGTTCAAGTTCTGCGAGATGCTTTAATTCAGCTTCAAGAGTGCTTTTCTTTTCCATTGCTTCTAAAATCTGTTTTCCATCAATACTATCCCAGTCTGTTGTTACAATAAATGCTTACGTATTATGTTCACGAAGAAGTTCTACTGCACCATCAAGTTTTTCCTGTGAAAGACCTGCAGTATGACTTAAAATAATTGTACTTGCATGTTCCACCTGATTATTAAAGAATTCACCAAAGTTCTTCATGTACATTTTTACTTTTTTTGCATCTACAACTGTGGAGAATCCATTTAATGTAATGTTCTCATTATGCAGATTCTGTACCGCACGTATTACATCGCTTAATTTACCTACTCCTGACGGTTCAATCAGGATTCTGTCGGGATTATACTGCTCAATAACCTGCTCAAGCGCTCTGCCAAAATCTCCTACCAGAGAACAGCAGATACAACCGGAATTCATCTCATTTATATGCACGCCAGCATCCTGTAAAAAACCTCCATCTATACCGATTTCTCCAAACTCATTTTCGATAAGGACAATCTGTTCACCTTTGTAAGCTTCAGCAATTAATTTTTTTATTAATGTTGTTTTACCGGCTCCTAAAAAGCCTGAAAAAATATCTACTTTTGTCATTTTACATCATCTCTTTCTAAAAAATATATTTTAAATTTTATCACAAAATCCCTTAAAATTCAATAGCAGTACCATACTTGACATCTTTTACAGAATCACCTCTACAAGAATAACATCATCTCCTATGGTTCTGATTCTATCCCATTTTATAACAA
>JAHHTM010000088.1 GCA_020024675.1 Muricomes sp. | reverse complement strand
AGCTTTTCCTCTGCTATTCTTATTTGTTCTTCACTTGCTATATCAATTTTTGTCACTATTCCTATTACAGGTTTAGCAAAACTTCCTCCGTAACCCGGTGGAAGCATACTCCTCATTTCTACAGCTGACTGTATCAGTCCAACTACTTCTGCATCTGCTGAAGAAATCGTTAGTGCTCCCCTCATCTGTACCCTTTCAAGGTATTCACCGGGAGTATCCAGGATGCTGTTTCCCATAATCTGTATTGCCTGTGTTTTTCTGTACTCAATGTCCCCTCCGAGGATTGCTTCGCTAATTGTTGTTTTTCCGCATCCTACGGGACCTATAAAAATTATTCTCTTCATTTTTCTAACTTGCTGTAATCTCTGCCGGCGTAAACTTCATTTCATCGCAAAGCACGTGCATAACACCTGTCATTGCCGCCCTGACAGCTGCAACATCACCATATACTAAAAGTGATCCGCTGAATCTGTCTACGAAACCAATTGATACATCCGATGCCTTGGTTGCTGCATCCGCTGCAATTATTGCACCTTCACTTGGCGTAATGGTAAAAATACCAATTGCTCCGCATATATCCAATATTCCTAGTTTGCCATACAAATCCGGTACAGGATTTGCGATAATGTGGGCTAATGTAATCTGTCTTCCAGGAACGAACTCCTGTATAATACGTTCTTTTTTTTCAAAATCCATTTTATACTCCTACAATTTTTTCCTTACTTTGCAAAAATAGCAATGTATGTAATCTATTTAATATTTTATCGTACATTTTGGGGATTTGTTGCTGTACATCTATTTTAGAGCGCATCTTCTGCCCTAATATCCGGAGTTTCCTTAAACATTTTCCTACTAATACCTGACTCGTTGATTATCTTCGGTATTTTCAGCTGCTCATTTGTTTTTCTTAATGCTTCTAATCAAGTTTAATGCACTTACTTATTCTCACGTTTTGTGAATCCACCTTGGTCGGTCTGAAATTTATTAGGTATAATCACTCTACGTAAGAAACAAATCACTTACAGGAAAAACTCTTGTGACACTCTCAAATATCTAATCCAGCTTTGCATCACCAATCAGTACTTTTTTCACCTTTAAAAACATCCTTGATTGCTTTTTCTTCCGGATATCCTATCTGTTTGCAATCTTTACAGGCCGGTTCTTTATCGTACCAATTTATCTATCATATGAAGTTATATTTAAAGTCAAAAAGTGTCAATTTCTTCATCCAAATTGACACTACTTCGCACCACTTTAGACTCAATCGCCTAAAAACCTTTTAATAAATAATATCATTGGCTTATTATAAAGTCAACCTTTTAAAGGACATTCATTAAAAACACAAATTATTCTTTATCCAAACAGGAATTCATTGTTCCTAAAGCCTTTTCAGGTCCCTCTTCCGCAATAAATCCATTTTTCTCCATTGCCAGTTGCAGGTAATATATGCTCTCCTTGCATTTTTTTACATTAAACCCTAAAAGATCATTAGCTTCTTCTTTGGTAATTCTCGCCTTTTCATATTGCTGACCATTCCAATAATCAAACTCTATCTCATCCAGATTTCCGATTACCCCTAACATAATAACACCATACCTTTTAAATCTGTTATTAAGTTCTTCTGCATATTCCGGATCTACCAGAGATTCCGGATATTTAATTTTCCACACATAAGGCTTCTTTTCTGTCTGCAACTCATTCTCAAATCCACCTAAAACATTTTCAATCCCTATAGATAACGCTGATTTATTATTTGCCGCAGCATCTCCGATAAATTCATGCCTGGTCTCATAAACTTTATTTGTCAAAATGGAAATATCTTTTCCATTTTCCCATACAACTCTATCACCAAATTTAACTCTCTCCACCTTTTTATCCGTAAGATATACATCTGTCATCCCCTTATTTCCTTGTCCCATTGCTACTCTGAAATCAACAACAAGTTCAACATTTCCGTTTTCTAATTTTCTTTCCTTGATTTTCCAATACGAAATATAGAAAAGGTCTTTATCCAGTTTTGCCTGTAACTGCACATTTCCGTCCTCCTGCTGAACTTTTAAAAGATGTATATTTTCGGTATAAAGAGAAGTCCCTCGCTGAAACACTATATAGAGTCCTATAAGACCAATAACAAGAATTACGGATAACAATACGGTTACTATCTTTCTGCGGTTAATTCGTCTTACTTTTTTCAGATAGTCTATAGTTTCTTCCGTTCCAACTAATGGTTCTACAGAAAGAGTTTTCATTTCCTCTAATATATTACAGCAGTCTTTACATTCCGATAAATGCTCTTCAATCACCTGATTTGTCGCTTCGCTTGTAAGTTCATCTATATATGAAGGAAACAAATCCCGAATCACTTCACATTTCGTATTATTCTTCATCCTTGATCAACTCCTCCCTTAGCTTTTTCTTTCCCCTATAAAATGTAACTCTTGCCCAGTTCTCTGTTTTCCCCATAATTTCTCCAATTTCTTTAAATGATAATCCCCCAAGTAATCGCAAATATAAAATTTCCCTTAAAGGCTCCGGATAGGTATGCAATTTTCGAATGATCATTTTTTCATCAATATAACCTTTTTCCTGCCACTCTGTAGCCCAGGTTTCTTTATATTCTTCAATGTCTTCTGTCAAAGGATGTTTTCTGTAATACACTTTTAACTGATTCTTTGCAATAGCCCAAAGCCATGTGGACACTTTACAACTTCCATCAAAACGATTTACGCTTTTTATAGCCTGATAAAAAGTTTCCTGTGTCACTTCTTCTGCAATATCCACGCTTTGACTTAATGAAAGCACATACTTATAAACCTGTTTTGCATATTGCTGATATATTTTTTCCATGGAATCCTTTGACTGCATACGTTACCTCCTTTCTCCCCTTCTATAGGTTAATGTCAAAAAAAGTACGTTCGTTACAACAAATATATTTTTATTTAAAAAAACAGACAACATTTCTGTTGTCTGTTCATTATATCATCAGTCATTTTGTATAACTATAAAATGCTAATATCTCTGCTTAATTTTTCTTAAAAACAATTTTTCCGTTTACCATTGTCATTAACACATCCACATTATGAATCTGCTCTGCAGGAATTTCCAATAAGTTCTCGTCTAAAACAACCAGATCAGCATATTTTCCTACACTTAGTGTACCTCTGACATTTTCTGAAAAAGATGCATAAGCGCCCTCATAAGTGAACATTTTAATTGCTTCCTGAATAGTTACTGCATTTTCTTTATACCATGACTTTCCTGTATCCGGATTTGTTCTGGTAACTGCATATTCCAAATTCGGTAAAATGTCAAAAGGTTCTACAGGGCAATCTGAGCCACCGCTTTGATGTACTCCCAGGTCACAGAATCTTCTCCAGTTATAGCTTTGCTTTGCGATTTCTTCACCTACACAATCATCCACAATGTTCATATCGCTCTTTAAAAAAATCGGCTGAACATAAGCTAAAACATTTTGTTTCTTAAATCTGTCCTGAAGTTCTTTATCCATAATCTGACAATGTACTATTCCATGTCTGCAGTCTACCCTTGGATTTTCTTTTTGAATGCGGTCATACATGTTTATTGTTTGCTCCAGTGCCGCATCACCAATACAGTGTGTAGCAATCTGCATTCCTGCATCATGAGCACGTTTCATTAACGTGTACATCTTTTCATCAGTCATATTTGAAGCTCCACATGTTTCAGGATCATTCATATAGGGTTTCCTCATCCATGCAGTATGAGCACCTAATGAACCATCCGCCATAAGTTTTAGTGGCCCTATCTTATATAAACCATATTCATCACCTGTGCAATTGCCATTTGATAAGAACTCGTCTAAAGTTTCTTCTTCTCTTAGAGAACACTGCTGATAGATTCTAATCGGAAGTTGATCTGTTGATGCTAAAAATTTATATAGCTTCATCATGCCTTTTCCAGCATCTTCAAGGTTCATGATGAAATCATCTGTCTGAATTTCTGTGATACCCTTCGATGCTGCATAATTTGCACAATTAATTATCATTCTCTGAAGTTCTTCAAAAGTTGGTTCAGGCTGTGCATTCAGATAAAGTCCCTGTGTTGTTTCCAGTAAAAATCCATTTGGTGTACCATCTTCATAAAATCCGAGTTCGTATTTTGTTTCCGATTCCACTTCATGTAAGAGGCCTAAAACTTCAAGCCCTTTAGTATTACATACACTCACATGACCACAAGCACGTCTCATAACAATTGGATATTCCTCTGATATTTTATCTAAGTCTTTTCTTGTAGGGATTACTTTATTTTCCCAGTAATCCTGATTAAATCCTGTTGCAAATACCCATTTGCTAGTATCATTTAGTTCTTTTATTTTTTCTATACATTTTTCAGACGCTTCTTCAAAGCTTTTTACAGATGTCAAGTCAACTAAGTCTGCCTGCTGTGCTACACCTAGGAAATGCATATGTGAATCTATAAATCCCGGCAGTACAAACTTCCCTTCCAAATTGATTAAATTTGTTTCTTCACTTTTTAACTGTAAAATTTCTTCGTCACTGCCTAAAGCAATAATGACACCATTTTTAATTGCCATTGCACTACAGCTTTGATAAGCTTCATCTAAAGTGTAGAAAACACCATTATAAAGAATCGTTTCCATTGTTAGTTTCTTCCTCCACAAAGTATTGTCTTGGCACATTTTTATATACAATTTCACCAACAATCATTGCAATAATACTTGGAATTAACCATGCAAAACCTGCTGAACCAAGTGGGATAAGTGATACAAAACTGCGAAGTAATGTGAATCCCGGGCATACCAATAAAATTGCGTCAAATGCACCAAAGATTAGAGCTACAAGTGTACCATATTTAAACGCACCGTCATTTGGTAATAAATGATCGATTAATCCAAGGAAAGTTAAAACAATAATCGGTGGATATCCTGCCATCATTATCGGCATAAATATACTGATGATTTTTGTTAATCCTAAAGTAGCAATAATCGGGCAGACAACACAAACGATTAAAAGTACCTGCTTATAGGTAACTTTATTTTTGAATAAGTTGCTAAAGAAGCTTGCAATTGCAGTCGCAATTGTGATTGCAGTTGTTAAACATGCTAAAGCAATAACTACAGCCATACAAGTCTGACCTGTTCTTCCTAAAATTAAATCTACAAGTCCTACCAGAAGAGGTCCCTGCTGTGTATCTGCAGGGAAAATTGAACTGCCTGTTGCACCAATATAAGTTAGTGCTCCGTAAATAGTTCCCATTACAATAACACAGACTACGCCGGTCATATAAAGTACTTTCTTTTCATCAGAACGGCTGTATCCTTTTTTTCTTACAGCATACATGAAAATATTTGCACTCATTAAAGCAATTGACAAGTCTCCAATTACATATCCCTGGAACATAGCGTTAGCAAATGGATTGCTAATAGTCTGTCCTTCTATATCTCCAATCGGAGAAATAATTCCTTTAATTAAAACGATAGCTAAGATAATTACAAGTACTGGAGTTAAATATTTACCTACTCTGTCAACCACAGATCCTTCATCCTTTGCCAAAAAGTATACAATAGCAAAGAATAAAATAGCACTAACCCATGCAGGAAGTGATGGGAATAAAGGCTGAAGTCCAATCTCATGAGTAATTGCTGCGGCTCTTGGTAAAGTAGAACCCATTGAACCTACAATCCAGCCAATAAAACAAAATACCGTATATACGTTCGGGTGTATATGGTGAGATAAAATTCTAATATCACCACCGGCATTATTTACAGACCATATACCTGTTACCGGCAAAATAACTGCTGATATTAGTAGTCCGATTGCTCCTTGAACCCAGGCCTCTCCTGAAAGCAAGCCTACTGAAGGCGGAAAAACCAGATTACCGGCTCCAAAAAACATTGCAAACAGTGCAAGCCCTGTAAACAGGGAGTCTTTAAGCATTCTTTTGTTCATTTTTTCTTCTCCTTATTAGTTTTGTCTTTGTGCCTATATTAAGAGCAATAATT
>JAHHTM010000087.1 GCA_020024675.1 Muricomes sp. | reverse complement strand
TAAGAAAAAAGGAAATTTAAAAATATTTTTTGGTTATGCTGCAGGTGTTGGAAAGACATATAGCATGTTAGAAGCAGCACATGAAGTAGCAAAAAAAGGAATTGACGTGGTAGCAGGTTATATAGAACCACATGCACGGCCAGAAACCATGGCTCTTCTTACTGGAATAGAAATCCTTCCGGTTAAATGTGTGGAATATCATGGAATGCAATTAAAGGAATTTGATATTGATGCTGCAATTAAACGAAAACCGGAATTGATTTTGATTGATGAATTTGCGCATAGCAATGTGGAAGGAAGCAGAAATCAGAAAAGATATCAGGATGTGGAAGAACTTCTAAATATGGGAATTGATGTATATACTACGGTCAATGTTCAGCATATTGAAAGTCTTCATGATACAGTTGCTGCACTTACAGGTGTCTGTGTTCGGGAAAGAATCCCAGATTCAGCATTTGATCGGGCAGATCAGGTTGAAATTATTGATATTGAGCCTGCAGATTTGATTGAAAGGCTGAAAACCGGGAAAATATATAAACAAAAACAAGTAAAAAGAGCCATGGAAAACTTTTTTACTTTGGAAAATCTTACTGCTCTCCGTGAAATATCTTTGAGAAGATGTGCAGATCATGTGAATAATATTAGTGAAACAACAGGAATCCGACAAAATGTTGATTATCAGACCGATGAGCATATTCTTGTATGTCTGTCATCATCTCCATCGAATGCAAAGATAATTCGTACTGCAGCTAGAATGGTAAATGCATTTAAAGGAACATTTTCAGCTATTTACGTAGAAACTCCGGATTATTCAGCAATGAGTGAAGAGAATAAACGTAGATTACAGAGTAATATGCGGCTTGCAGAACAGTTGGGAGCAAAGATAGAAATTGTTTACGGAGAAGATATCCCGTATCAGATTGCGGAATTTGCAAGACTTTCCGGTGTGACCAAGGTTGTTATGGGAAGAAGTGCAGCAATCAAAGGAAAAATTTTTGGAAAACAGACTTTGGTGGAAAAATTGATTTCTTATGCGCCATTGTTGGATATCCATATTATTCCAGATGCTCTTGGAAATTATTCTTGTCATAAGAAAAAGTTCAGGATTCACTCCAAAGGAGTTTTTTGTGATTTTTTCTATATGATAGGTATTTTGTTTGTTGCAACGATCATCGGATTAATCTTTCAAAGAATGGGATTTGAAGAAGCAAATATCATTATGGTATATGTGTTTGGAGTCCTGATTACTTCTATTGTTACATCAAATCGATTTTTTAGTCTGATTTCATCTATAGTCAGTGTACTGGTGTTTAATTTTTTGTTTACTGTGCCGGTGTTTACCTTGAAAGCATATGAATCCGGATATCCGGTTACTTTTTTTGTTATGTTTATTTCTGCATTCCTGATCAGTTCACTTGCAGTACGCTTGAAAAATAATGCGAAACAGTCCGCAGTTATTGCTTATAGGACAAAAGTTTTATTAGATACAAGTCAGTCCTTACAGCAGGCAGAGAATTCAAAAGTGATTATGAAAATGACGGCAGAGCAGATCATCAAACTTGTGAAAAAAGATGTTATTGCATATTGTGTAGAAGAAGGAAAACTAGATGACCCTGAAATTTATTATGTAGATGGAAAAGAGCATGAAAATACATATGTTTCAGAAACAGAGAAAGCAGTTGCTTTCTGGGTTTTAAAAAACAATAAGCATGCAGGAGCTACAACACATACCCTATCCAATGCACAGTGTCTGTATCTTTCTGTCAGGGTAAATCAGAAAGTATATGGAATTATAGGAATTGCAATGGAAAAAGGTACGTTGGAAGCTTTTGAGAAGAGTATTTTGTTATCCATTCTGGGAGAATGTGCGTTGGCTATGGAAAATCAGTGCAATATGGAAGAAAAAGAAAGAGTTGCAATTCTGGCTAAGAATGAGCAGTTGAGAGCAAATCTTTTGAGGGCAATTTCTCATGATCTTCGCACACCGCTTACTTCCATTTCGGGAAATGCAAGTAATTTTTTATCAAACGGCGATTCCATGGATGACGATACAAAAAGACAACTTTTCATGGATATTTATGATGATTCCATGTGGTTGATCAACCTTGTGGAGAATTTATTATCTGTTACACGGTTGGAAGATAATAGCATGAATCTTCGGATTACTTCTGAGTTGGTAGAAGACGTTATTGATGAAGCGTTACGTCATATAAGCCGCAAAAAAGTAGAACATGAAATTTCAGTAAAATATGACAATGAATTTTTACTTGCAAAAATGGATGCAAGACTGATCATTCAAGTATTGATCAATCTTGTAGATAATGCAATTAAATATACACCAGTTCATTCAAAGATAGAAATTTCGGTTAAAGAAGAAAATAAAATGGCAGTTTTTTCTGTTTCGGATAATGGACCTGGAATCACAGATGAGGCAAAGCCTAAAATATTTGATATGTTTTACAGTGGAACAAATAAAGTGGCAGATAGCAGAAGAAGTCTTGGCCTTGGACTTTACCTGTGCAAGGTAATTATTAATTCTCATGGAGGAACAATTTATGTAAAAGATAATCATCCAAAGGGAACCATTTTTGTTTTTACATTACCAATAGGAGAGGTGACAATGCATGAATAAATATAAGATTTTAGTTGTTGAGGATGATACTTCTGTAAAAAATCTGATGGCCACTACATTAAAATCTCATGATTACCAATATCTAATTGCCAGAAATGGAGCAGAAGCTCTATTAGAAGCATCTTCTCACAATCCAGACATTATGCTTCTGGACTTAGGATTGCCAGATATGGATGGAATTGAAATTATAAAGAATATCAGAAGCTGGTCGAACATGCCGATTATCGTAGTCAGTGCAAGAAATGAGGATACAGATAAGATTGAAGCATTAGACGCAGGGGCAGATGATTATTTGACAAAACCTTTTTCGGTAGAAGAACTTTTGGCAAGGATTCGGACAACACAAAGAAGAATGGAAATCATGATGGTTGATTCTGAACAGACTTCCAGTAAGTTTACAAATGGTGATCTGGTTATTGATTATGCGGCTGGATGTGTTTATTTGAGGGGAGAAGAGTTACATTTAACACCAATAGAGTATAAATTGCTATGTTTGTTATCAAAAAATGTAGGAAAAGTTTTGACCCATACATATATTACGGAACATATCTGGGGCAGTAGTTGGGAAAACGATGTGGCCTCTCTTCGGGTGTTTATGGCAACATTGCGAAAGAAAATTGAAATTTCAAAAGAATCACCACAATATATTCAGACACACATTGGAGTGGGGTATCGAATGTTAAAAGTGGAATAGTTTAGATGATTGTAAATTTAAAAATAGTAGAAGGAAATTAAGGAGTATTATGCAAAATATTCTTATTATCGAAGATAATAAAAAACTAAATAATGGTATTCGCTTAGCACTTACAGGAGAAAAAATGAATTTTTTCCAAACATACAATTTGGCAGATGGAATGCAGGTGATTCATAGAGAACACATTGATTTGATTTTGCTGGATGTAAATCTGCCGGACGGAAATGGAATTGATTTTCTAAGGAGTTACGAAAAAGTAGTAATATACCAGTGATTTTAATTACTGTAAATAATATGGAACTTGATATTGTAACAGGGTTAGAAGCAGGTGCCAATGATTATATAACGAAACCTTTTAGCCTTATGGTGCTACGTGCAAGGGCAGCAGTACAGTTAAGAAACCAGTTTGAAACGATATTTAGATGATAATCTGCTTGAAAATAAAAATCAAAAGCGACAGAAAGAATTGACTCAGAAATTGATTTCAGACATTGCACATCAGACACTTACCCCGGTGTCTAAACTTAAAATTTATACAATTATGGAACAGACAGACAAGCTGGAATTTCTTATTGAATCTCTTATAAAATTATCGAGACTTGAAAGTGGGATTATAGAAATGCATTTTTTTATCATGCAGAAACAACAATTGTGCCATGTATATTGATGTTTCCAGTACTTTTAATTATAGTAATTGCAATTCCGGTTCGGCAGTATAGAAAATTAGAAAAGGACAGTCTGGTAGACCGATTACGAGCAATATAATATAAATCGCAAAATAAATTATTCTGGATGAATACCATGTAAGTGAAAAAACTGACAATTAGAAAAACTTATGATTACTTGTTTAAATATTAAAAAGAATTTATTGAAAAATAAAAAATCTTCATATATAATATCCCTATCAAGAAAGAAGTACCAGTACGAAACGGAGAAATCCAGACAAAAACGAATTTACTCAAGGAGGTAGGTACATGAAAAAAACTTTAAAGGTAATTTTGATCGTTATAGCTTGCATATTTGTAATTGGTCTTGTTGCTGGTGGGATAGCGTTTTATACGGTCGGACGCGCTTCAGATGCAACTGAGTACAAATTAGGCGATGATACTGTAAAATCAATCAAAACAGTGGTAGAGAAAAGAAAAGCAGTATCTGTATCTACAGAAACCAGTAATGGAGTTCAGACAAAGAAGATAGAATATAAGTCTGATGCAGTACAAGAAGATCTGACGAAATATGTTGAGTATCTTAGAAATGAAGAAGGATTTATTCTGACAAAAGATGTAGATTTATCTTTACCAGCATCTTCTTTTCAACTTGGAAAAGAGTCGAAAGAATCCGGACAGATATTGTTGATGACAATAGAGTATAATCCACAGGGATATACTATTATTCTCCAAAAAGGGGAAGGAACACTTACAAGATATTAGGAATGGAATCGTAGAATTTGTATTTGAAGATACGAAAAAAATAAGGTTAGATAAGCAGCAGAGAAGACTCTGCTGCTTTATTTATGGAATGAAGAACAAAATATTGAAAGAATATCCGTAAATAGAGGTAAGGAGGAAATTTAAAATCAAGATGGTAAATGTTACTCTAATTGTCATGAGGATTGATGTATGATACAATAAAAAAAGTATAAGAAAACAAGGGAGAAGAATATGGAACAAAACAGACGATGGGTAAGTGCCTGGGGAAATGCAGTCAGTATAGCAGAAAATCGACCAGAAAGATATGCGAAAAACATTACAATTCGTTATCCGATTCATATTCCTTTTTATGGAGAAAAGATTCGGTTGACTTTTGATAATTATTGCGGTACAGAGCCTGTAATATTAGATCAGGTTACAATTCGTATTGGTGAAAAATTTTATCCTGTAACGATGAATGGTATAGAAAGCATGACGATTCCAGCAGAAGGAAGGATTGTAACAGATCCGTTAGAGACAGAAGTTATGGCAGGTGAGACGATAGAAGTAAGTTTTTATCTTCAAAATTTTACACTTATGCGTTCGGTAGTTTTTACATGTGGTCCACTGTCTCAGGGAAGTTATGCAAATGGAAATCAGACACGAACATCAGAGTTTGATCTTCAGATATCTCGTCCTACGCATCTATTTTATTTCCTTAGCAATGTATCAGTGTACACAACTTCGGAACATCGTGCGTTAGTGTGTTATGGAGATTCTATTACTGCGCAGGATTGGCCGGATTATTTAACGCTACGCTGTGCAAAGGAAGGGTATACCAAAACTTCTGTTATACGACGTGCAACATCTGGTTCGCGTATCTTGAGAGAATATAAATGCCTTACCTATGAATCTTACGGTCTTAAGGGAAGCAAACGATTTGACCATGAAGTTCCTACGGACGGAGCAGATACAGTTCTTATTCAGCAGGGGATTAATGACATCATTCATCCTGTAGGGGAAGAAGTAAATATTTATAGGCCAATGAGCGATCTACCCACAGTAGAAGAATTGATCGATGGACTTAAAACATATATTGTGCAGGCAAGAGCTATGGGGTATAAAGTGTATGTAGGCACATTACTTCCAATGGGCGGCTGGCGTACGGATGCGCCGTTTCGCCAGAAAATGAGACATGAATTTAATGATTTTATTCGTACGACAGAACTTATTGATGGATGTGTAGATTTTGATAAAGCACTAAGAGATCCTGAAAATCCAGAC
>JAHHTM010000086.1 GCA_020024675.1 Muricomes sp. | reverse complement strand
GGGTAACATCGACTATGGAATTAAAGAATTATCACAAGATGATGGAAAAAGTGAAATGCAAGCTTATGCTTGGGATTTGGAAACTAATGCAATAAGTGTCCAAAATTTTACGAATCCGCATATCAGAGAAGTTCGAGGAATTGCTAAAAAATTGACTTCTCAGCGTGATATTTATGAAATAAATGCTAATATGGGTGCAAGAAGATTGAGAAGTAGAATCCTTGCAATTCTCCCGAATGATTTGGTAGACATGGCGATAAATGAATGTCGTAAAACTCTTGCCGGAAACAACGATGAACCACTGATTGACCGAGTTAAAAAGATGGTTGTGGCGTTTGGCAAATTGGGAGTAACACAAGAGCAGATTGAGACAAGACTAAATCGTAAAATAGACACAATGACTGTTGATGATTTTACGGATTATATCGGAATTTTTAATGCCATCAAAGGTGGAGAAAGCAAAATTGCAGATTGGTTTGAGGCTGAAAAAGAAGCAACAGACCTCACCAATGCATTGAAAGGAGAATAAATACATGAACATTATTGCAATTAAAGGGCGCCTTGTCAAAGACCCAGAATTAAGACTAACTCAATCTGGAATATCTACCTGTACCATAACAGTAGCGGTTGACCGTTATTATAAGAAAGATGGTGAACAAACAGCAGATTTTTTTGACTGCGTTTTCTGGAGACAAGGTGCGGATTTTATAAGCAAGTATTTCACCAAAGGCAAAGAAATTATTGTACATGGTGAAATGCAGTCTAGGAAGTATCAAGACAAAGAAGGGAATAATCGCATTGTTTGGGAAATTCAGAATTGCAAAGCTGAATTTTGTGGCAGCAAATCCGAATTAGGAAACAATACACATGTGGTGAACAAACAGCAATATAGTGAACCACAATTTCCAGATTTTCAAGATATAGGAGATATCACAGATGGTGATTTACCATTCTAATTGAATGTGGGAATTATCTTAATTTTTAAACAATATTTTGAATCGGAGGACTAAATAATGAAAGAAATTAGTATCAATGGAGAAATTTATGTACCAAAATCATTTCTTAATGAAATATCGCCTTCTGAAAAGGTGAAAAATATGGAATATGTTATTGTAAGAACATATTCTGCTGGTGTGTTTGCTGGATATATCGAAAGTAGAGAAGGTAAAGAGGTTGTTCTTAGAAATTCAAGAAGGATTTGGTATTGGGAAGGTGCAAACAGTTTGTCACAGCTTGCAATGGATGGAACTTGTAGACCTGATGGTTGTAAATTTGCTGTACCTGTTTACAAAATTATTCTTACAGAAGTTATTGAAATTATAAGCACTACCCAAAAAGCAAAGGACAGCATAGAAGGTGTACCACTATGGAAAATAAATTGAAAAAACAACACACTTCTGGTTCTGGTTCTGGTTTTGGTTCTGCATATGGTGATGGTTCTGGTTTTGGTTCTGCATGTGGTTCTGGTTCTGGTTCTGGTTCTGGTTCTGGTTCTGGTTCTGGTTTTGGTTCTGCATATGGTGATGGTTCTGGTTCTGGTTCTGGATATGGAGATGGTTCTGGATATGGCTATGGTTATGGTTCTGGATATGGTTCTGGATATGGAGATGGTTCTGGTGATGGTTGTGGAGTGTAGGGGGTGTGTATATGCAACTACGTTCTTATCAGTTACAGCTTATAATGAATATACGTTCTATATTGAAGAAAGGGAATAAATCTGTCGTTGCTGTTTTAGGTTGTGGTGGAGGAAAGTCAATAATTCAGGGAGTTATTGCCAAAAATGCGACATCTAAAGGGAATCGGGTTCTATTTCTTGTTCATCGCAAAGAGTTATGCGAACAAATCAAGCATACATTCTTTGATTTAATTGGAGTAGATTCAGAGTTATGTGATGTTTCAATGGTTCAAACAGCGTCAAGGAGATTGCAAAAGCTACCAGAATATCGATTGATAATAACGGATGAATGTTTTACATCAGATACGTTGATAGATAACAAGTTGTTGACAAATCTGCAAACTGGCGATATAATATCGTCATACAATAGCAAGAAAAATAAAATAGAACAAAAGAGAATAACTCGAATTTTTAAGAAAAAGCCGTCTAGCCTTATGGGAATAAAATTTTCTGATGGAACTTTTTTAAAATGTACTTTCAACCATCCAATATATGTTGAAGGTAAAGGATATATTCCTGCTATTGAATTAAAGGAGGGATATTATGTCAGGAAAATATTATTGTACAACGTGTGGAAAGAAAAAAGAATATTGTTTGAACACACTAGGGTGGAGAGTGTTGAGATTTACAAACAAACAAGCGATGGAACATTTGGAGGAATGTGTCCAGACGGTTATGTGTACAATTTAGAGGTAAATGGAAATCACAACTATTTTGCAAATGGAATTCTTGTACATAATTGCCATCATAGCACTGCTAAAACATATACAAAAATATATGACAATTATCCTAATGCTATACGTTTGGGGTTTACTGCTACTCCTATACGGCTCAATAAAGGAGGCTTAGGAGATGTATATTCCGATTTGGTAACCAGTGTATCAACAAAGTGGTTAATAGATAATCAATATCTAGCACCGTATAAATATTATAGTGTAAAGTTGGCTGATACATCAAGTTTGCATACAGTGGCAGGAGAATACAATCAGAATGAAGTAGCACAGTTGATGCAAGATAAGGAGATTTATGGTGACACTGTCAAGCAGTGGGAACGACTGGCAAAAGGGAAAAAAACTATTGTATATTGTGCAAGTGTGGAAGCAGCAGATAAAACCGCTCAAAAATTTTTGTCAGCAGGATATGCAGCGGTGTCATTAGATGGTACAACATCAAAACAGACAAGAAAGCAAATTATTGATTCATTTCGAGAGGGTTCATATAAAATTCTTTGTAATTGTGAGTTATTCGGTGAAGGTCTTGATATTCCTGACTGTGAATGTGTTGTATTACTCCGACCTACACAATCATTATCATTATTCATTCAACAATCCATGAGAAGTATGAGATATATTCCAGGGAAAACTGCAATCATTATAGATCATGTTGGAAATTGCTATAAGCATGGTCTTCCGGATGACGAACGGGAATGGACTCTAGAGCCAAAACATAAACAGGAAACAACGGTTAAAATCCGTGAATGTAGACAATGTTATGCCGTGTATCCTCCATCGCTCAATGTTTGTCCATATTGTGGATATAGAGCAACGCATGAGATTGTAACGCAAAACAAAAAAATGGTTGATATTGATCTTGTGGAGCTACAACGTAAAAATAGTATAAAAAACACAAGGCTTGCAGATGCAGATTTGCATACATGGGGTGAGGTGGTGGAGTTTCAGGAATTACATGGGTATAAATTTGCATGGTGTTTGAGATATTGTTCTAAGTGTGGTATCAAGATACCTAAAAAGTATAGTTATATGATGAAAAAAATAGGATTATGAAATAATTTGATAATTTGAAAGTAATTCAGCAGAAATACAATTACAATACAAAAAAGGAAATTACTTATGATTATGGAATGGTTGGAAATAAAACATCAGTCTATTATTTTTATTTAAAAATGGAAATTTCGAAAATGATTAGAGGAAATGGAGAAATAAGATAGATGGAAAGAAAAGAAATTGCTTTTAAGTTGAAACATAGGAGTGAGATGGAGAAGAATTATCTAACTCAGCAGGAAGAACAGCAGAAATTCCATGATATGGCAACGGCATTTTTTAACAAGTATGATTTTACTCAGAATCATTACATTATAGGGAGGAGGCTTCGTGTAGAACTTTCTGATGAAGAATCCTCATGTTATGCCAATCAGATTATCAAAGTAAAAACACAAGGATGCTCCCAATTTAAGTTGAAATCTAAAATGCAGAAGCTTTGGGAAGTAGAGGTTATAGAAAAGATCAATGAAAGAAATTTGTATTGCAATAGCTTTTGGCACTGTGGAATTATGGAACATGGAAGATATGCTATGTGGGAATATGGAGGCACAGTTTATGGATATTTATGTGGTTATATCGTGGAATCTCTTCCAGATGATATGGAGCAGATTAAACTTTCTGAGTATTACAAGATGATTGAAAAAATTGAAGGACTTTAATGAATGAAAAAATATGAACTAACAGAAGAAGTAAGAGAATTATGGGATTGTACTATCGTACATCGTATTAAAGCATTGAAAGACTTTGCTGATGTAAAAGCAGGTGATTTAGGCGGCTGGGTAGAAAGTGAAAGTAACTTAAGTCAAGATGGTAATTGTTGGGTCTATGATAATGCAGTTGTCGAAGAGTGTGCAGTTGTGCGTGATGATGCATGTGTAAGAGGTGACGCGGCTGCATGGGGATTTGCAGTTGTCAAAGGTCATGCATATGTAGGAGATGATGCAATTGTTAGAGATTTGGCAAATGTCAAAGATTTTGCAGTTGTTAGAGATAATGCAGATGTAAGAGGATTTGCAGTTGTGAAAGGTCATGCAGTTGTAGAAGGTTATGCAGTTGTTGAAGGTCATGCAGTTGTAGAAGATTTTGCAATTATAACAGATAATGCAGTTGTAAAAGAGTGCGCAGATGCTCATGGTGATGCAATTGTTGGAGGCAATGTAAAGTTAGAAGGTTGTGAAACTATTGGAACAGTGCTTTTAAAATCCCTACATTAACATTCTATAAATGGGTCATAAATTATCGAGAACAGGAGCGTTAAATATGTATGGAGAGCCATGGACTGATGAAGAAAATAAAATTCTTGTTAAAATGGTAAAAAATAGAAACACGGCTAAGGAAATTGCAAAAGAATTATCCAGATCAGTGTATTCTGTACAATATCACATAAGTTACTATTATGGGGGTATGAGATTCTTAAAAGATGGTATATGGAGTGTAAAAGATCAGAAAGAAATAGAGAGAATGAGATTGGATGGATGCAGCGTATCAGAAATCATGAAAGCGACAGGAAGAAGTGAGAGATTCATAAAGTCCCATCTTCAACACCTCCCACCAATTCAAGGGAAATTAAAATGGAAATATTCGGTTCAAAAGCAGTTAGAAAATCTCATTGTAAATGGCTATAGTATTGAGAATATATCTAAAAAAATGGGATTTACTGAAAGAAGCATAGAAGAACGAATGCACATAACTTTAGGGACTTGTAAGATTAACAAAGCAAGAAAAATTTTGTTAGAGGAAATGGAGGAGTGACTATGGATGAACATTCAATCCAGAATGCTATCCGGCTTGCGCTGTCTGAACTTGGGTTCTGTGTGTTCCGCATCAATGCAGGTAAAGTCAGGTTGTCAGATGGGCGATGGTTTGACACGGGTGCGCCTAAAGGATTTTCAGATTTGTTTGCCATAAAGGATGGTAGAGTTTGTTTTTTAGAAGTTAAAAATGAAACAGGAAAAGCAACACCAGAACAGTTGAATTTTTTAAAAACCATGCGAACCTGTTATGGATGCCGTGCAGGAATTGTTCGAGGGGTAGAAGATGCAATTAAATTAGTAGAGGAGCAGGAATAAAAATAATTTTTACATTAAATAATTATTCGGGTAAGTTCATCATGCACTGTAAGATAAAGAATAGCTCGAATAGTTTATGTGATGAAATTCGCACAATAAATCAAATAAATAATGTATATTTTACATAAAAAACATAGTACATATAAATTAGGATTTCAACCGTTTACATGGAAGAAGGAGGAAGAATAAAAATGGATAAAGGATTAGAAAATTTTATGAGACTTATTTTTGAATGTGACCCAAAAGAAGTAAAAAAAGCGTGTAATGCTATTTTAGGAGAAACAAGTGAGAATGAAGAAGAAAAGGAGGAAAAAGAAAATGATTAAAGTAGAAGGATACAAAGCGTTTGAGGGAATAATGCGTATTCGTTCTGATATCTTTATCACGGGACAATGGTTATATAAGCCGGAACATGATTGTTGGTATTGCAAAGGGAAATCATATATTGCATTAGATGGGGACACATATGATGATGTTGCAGCCAAAAAAAGCATTTTTATTGCGGGAGACGAAAAAACATTAGGGGGG
>JAHHTM010000085.1 GCA_020024675.1 Muricomes sp. | reverse complement strand
AAACTAAAGTTGTGCATCAAAGAATCCATACTATAGTCTTTAATATTTCTGCCTCCTAAAGTTATTCTTCCACTATCTACATCCCAGAATCGAGAAAGCAGATGACAAAGTGTTGTTTTTCCACTCCCTGATGGACCCACAATTGCAGTTATCGTATTTTGAGGAATTGTTACTGTAATGTTGTTAATTATTTTTTTCTTACCATAAGAAAACTCTATATTTTCTGCTTCTAAGTCATAATTTTCTGGTACAATCTCTGCTCCTGAAATATTCATTGCAGGTATTTCCAAAATTTCATTTGCTTTATCTACGCTTAAATCTACTACACGAAGCAACGAAGAATAATTTCCGGCCTTTTCAAGTCCTTCCATCACCATAAATGAACAAATTAATAGCATAATACAATTTAACAGACTCATAGTACCATGGGTATAAAACAATACTGCAACAACCGAAATGCCAACCCCTATTATTTTTGCGATAAAATTCTGTATTGTCATGTATGGAATTAAATTTAACTCCATATCTATATTTGCCTTTACATTCTCATTCACTGCATTCTCCAGTTTTTTGTTATACTTTCCAGATAAATGATAGGACTTAACTTCTAAGACTCCTTTGATGTATTCGAGAACTTTCTCAACTACTGCTGAATCAGAACGAACTTTTTCTGCTGCACACGACTTCACTGCTTTTTGCATAGATGTATTTATGAATAGATAGATCAACAGACCTGCCACAATTAAAATTCCAACGCGCCAGTCGAAAAAAAGCATCATAATAGTAACGGCAGCTGTCATAAATATTCCTTCCGTAACAAGCATGACAACACGAGTTCCCACATCTGAAAGATTTTCCATAGTATTCGTTGTAACAGATGTGATTTTACCAATACTATTTTCGCTAAAATATCCCATCGGCAAATACCTCATATGCTCTGCAATCTCCATTCGTTTATCCGCTGCTGTGCCATATCCGGCTTCTGTCTGTAGCATCGTTGCTTTATATTTTATCAAAGACGAACCTATAACAGACAACAGCATAATTCCAAAAGACATCCATATCGCATTATTTGTAATTGTTCCATTCAAAATTTCCATAAGTAACACACCAATTGCGGGAATTTTAAGTGCACCAAATAATGCTACAATCACACCTAAAAAAATAGATGTGTAAAATTTTCTTCTATTTTCATGGTTACAAAAAGCAAAAAACTTTTGAAAAGTACTAAACATTTTTTACACCTCCATTCAACTCATCTTTTGCTGAAATATGAGCTTCCCATAATTTTTTATATAATCCACACTCTCTCAAAAGCTGTTCATGTGTTCCAGTTTTCTCAATGGAACCATTGTGAACTACTATAATCTGATCAGCATCTGTGATTGTAGAAAGACGATGTGCAATAACAATCAGTGTTTTCCCTTGTACCAGTTTTGCTACTGATGACTGTATAATGGCTTCATTCTCTGGATCTGTATAAGCTGTCGATTCATCAAGAATAACAATAGGGGCATCTTTAAGCATAGCCCTTGCAATACAGATTCGTTGCTTTTCTCCACCTGATAAATTTCCTCCACCACTTCCAACAACCGTATCAAATCCTTTTTCTAAATTCATGATAAATTCCCAACATCCACAATCTTTTGCTGCCTTTTCCACTTCTTCATCTGTAGCCTCAAGATTGCCCACACGGATATTTTCTCGTACTGTATCATCAAACAGGAAATTATCCTGAGAAACATATGCTATAAGCTTGTGATACTGCGTTGAAGACAACTTTCGAATATCAATTCCTCCAATGCTAATGCTTCCACTATCCACATCCCAAAATGATGCTATAAGTTTAGCAATCGTAGATTTTCCACCTCCGGAAGGTCCAACTAACGCATTTACTGTACCTTCTTTCAATGTCAGATTGATTCCGTGTAGCACTTCTTTTTCTTCATAACCAAAATGTACTTCATTAAGAGAAACTGTATTGTCCTTTGGTTTTTCTTGGTCTTTCAGTGGTCTTAGCATCTCCTTCGCGTCAATGATCGAAATAACTTCTTCGATGACCATATTCAGTTTCGCAATATCGTCACTAAATGTCATACAGTTAATAAGAGGTGTAATCAGTCCCATTGATAGAATTGTTATTAAAATAAAGTTTGATATAGACAACGAGCCTTGTTTTACAAACAATCCGCCTATCGGTAAAACTGTAATAAGTGTAGCAGGCATAATATTCATGGAAAATGTAAAATAAACATTATTTTTCCGCATCCAGTCTACATAACTAGCCGCGCCTTCTTTTGTTGCAGCAACAAATTTATCATAAGAGCTTTTTGCTTTTCCAAATACTTTAATGACCTCAATGCCACCTATATATTCAACTGCAACATCATTCAAATTTTTTGTAGCTTGAATTGTACGATTATAACATTTGTCGTAACCAATCATCATTCCCATAAAGCATGCCATTCCAATTGGAAACGTAATTAGTGAAACCAATGCCATACGCCAATCAACTACAAACAGATATGTTATTGTTGCCAAAACAGCACACATATTTCCAGTAATCTCAGGTATCATATGCGCAAGAGTTGTTTCAATACTATCAATACGTTCTACAAGAATATTTTTTATATTTCCTGATCCCATTTTCTGAACATCGCCCAATGGCATTTTTTCCAACTTTAAAAGTCCCTGTTTACGGATATTTCCTAATACAGCAAATGTTGCCACGTGTGAGCAAGCGGTTGAAAATCCATGAAATAATACCCCAAGCATCCACATTATTGCCATAGTAAGGCATTCCATGAAATACTCTCGAAAATACATATCTCCCATTAACAACTTTTGTATAATATGAGCGGTCACAATAAACGGAACTATTTTGCAAATCGCACCAAGGATCGCAAGAATTACACTTAAAACATAGCGATTGCGTTTCTGCCCCGCAAATTCCATAATCCATGCAAAAGTTCCTTTTTTCTTCATTTGTCTTCCTTTCTTTCATTCTCTTCATAATCAATTTTTTAGTTTCAACTTAGTTAGTTTCAACTAACCGTTATTCAAAAAATTACAGGAATTAAAACCCCATAATTTCTTTCCAACCTGCCACATAAAAATCAAGAAGCTGACTAATATATTTATCAACATTTTCTCTTGGAATATCGTGTATAACGATTTCAAAGTATGCTGAAAACATCCCACTTATGAGCATATGTTCCAACTGCGGATTTATTGTTTCCAAAGAAATTCCATATCGCTTCATGGTGAGTGAAAAATCATGCGTAGCGTCTATATCCATTTTCGCAAGATCGTGAATAAGGTGCTCGTACTTTGTCCCATCAGAACTACATAAAATCAATTTGAAAGCAACATAATTTTCATAAATATACTCTGTCATCTGTTTCATGGCATCTGCTGTATAATTTTGCATATTATTCTTTTGCAATTCTGGTGACTGTTCTTCAAATTCTTTTAATGTTCTGCGATACAAATCAATCAAAAAATTGTACTGTTTTCCAACCAAGGCATCAAATAATTGCTCTTTACTTTTGTAATATCCATAAAATGCACCAGTTGTAACTCCCGCCGTTTTTACGATATTACGAAGAGATGCTGATTGAAACCCTTTTTCTAAAAATTCAGATTGAGCTGCATCCAGAATATGATTTAATGTTGTTTGTTCGTTTTCGTTCATTTTTCCGCTTCCCTATATTATAACACCGTTATATAACAGTGTTATAATATCGATTTTTCAAAAATATGTCAATAGATTTTATGAAGTTCCTATTGAATTTTTATACATTGTTTTTTCCCATTTCATATGATATAATTACGTGGAATAAAAAGGGGAGCTTGTATAACAGGCTGAGAGGAAATTGTAATTTCGACCCATACCTGATTTGGATAATGCCAACGTAGGGATATATCACACGTACATTTCGCTTTATTGACTGTCAGGATTCGACAGTCTTTTTTATTTGATTTTTTAGTATATAAAGGAGGTTTTAAATTGCACAAAAAAGCTGTTCCTACTCTTGTCATTCTTATACTTGTTATATTCTGGGAGTCTGTCGTACATCTATTTCATATTCCCATGTACATACTTCCAGCACCGACAAAAGTACTCAAAACCCTTATTCTTGAACTCCCTGTGTTACCGACTCACATTGGAATCACTGTCCTGGAAGCTGTTTTGGGAATATCCATTTCCTTGGTATTTGCACTTATTTTAGGTATTATAATGGACTGTTTTCCTATAATACGTCAAGGAATTTATCCACTTCTTGTGGTAACACAGACTGTTCCCATGATTGTTCTTGCACCAATTCTTATCATATATATGGGATTTGGTATTGCACCAAAAATACTAACCGTCGTTCTGGTGTGTTTTTTTCCAATCGCGATCAGTTTTTCTGATGGACTTGCCCAAGTTGATGAAGAGTATGTAAATCTTGTACGTTCTTATGGATCCGGAAAATTAATGGAATACCAGCTTGTTAAAATACCTGCTGCCATTCCTTCTCTTTTATCTGGGCTTAAAGTTGCCGCAACTTACAGCATCAGTGGTGCTGTAGTTGGAGAATGGATTGGTGCTCAAAAAGGACTTGGATATTATTTGCTTCGTGTAAAAAATGGCTATATGTTAGACAAAGTTTTTGCATGTGTCCTTGTTATCATTTTTTTAAGTCTTTGTATGAATGGTATCATACACCTCTATCAAGTAATTGCAATGCCACACCTTTGCAAATCGAACAAAAATTAATTTAAATTTATAAAGGAGAATTTTTATGAAAAAAAAATCTATCATCTCATTTGCTGCTGTTGCTCTTATGGCAACATCTTTCATCCTTTCTGGCTGCGGAAATTCAAAATCTACAGCAGATAATACCAGTAAAAAAGAAGATGTAACTGTTATTCTTGATTATATTGCAAATACAAACCACACCGGTATGTATGTGGCTCTTGATCAAGGATACTATGAAGAAGCCGGATTAAATGTTGATATCGTTGAGCCTACTGAAGGAGCAACTGCAACACTTATCGCTGTGGGAAAAGGAGATTTCGGTATCAGCTATCAGGAAGATGTAACTGTGGCACGCACCTCAGCTGACCCACTTCCGATCAAAGCAATTGCAACATTAATCCAGCATAATACATCTGGTTTTGCCACTTATGCTGATAAAAATATAAAGTCTCCAAAAGACTTTGAAGGTAAAACATATTCTGGCTGGGGTGGACCAGGAGAAGAAGCTGTATTAAGAGCTGTTATGGCCCAGAACGGCGCCAATTACGATAACTTAAATGTGGTCATGTCTGACGGATCAGGATTTGAAGCTTTAAAAGATAAAGTAGATATCATGTGGTTCTTTGAGGGATGGGATAATGTAAAATGTAAAATGAATGATTTCCCAATCAATTACATGGAGCTTCGTGATCTTGATGAACGCCTTGACTACTACACACCTGTTATCATTGCAAATGATAACACTTTAAAAGAGCGTCCGGAAATGACAAAAAAATTCCTTGCTGCAACTGCAAAAGGATACAAATATGCCATTGAAAACCCAAAAGAAAGTGCTAAAATTCTTCAGAAATATGCTCCAGACTATTCTATTGAAATGTTAACTATGTCTCAAGAATATCTTTCTAAGAAATACATGGAAGATACAAATAAATGGGGCGAAATGAAAGATCGTGTGTGGGACAACTACACAAACTTTATGGTAGAATATGGTGTAATTGATAAAGCAATTTCTGCTTCAGAATGCTACACAAATGAATTTCTGCCCGAATAATACTCTACAAGAAAGCAGGTACTGTCATGAAACTGGATATACAGAATGTTTGTTTCTCCTATGAGGATAAACCAGTCCTCGAAAATCTTAATGTTTCAATAGAAGCTGGTGAATTTGTCAGCATTTTAGGTCCATCCGGATGTGGAAAATCCACTCTCTTAAAAATTCTAACAGGCATATTAAAGCCTGACCATGGGAAGATCTATGTAGACAACGAACCAGCTTTAGGGCTTACCGAACATTTTTCATATATGCCACAGAACG
>JAHHTM010000084.1 GCA_020024675.1 Muricomes sp. | reverse complement strand
ATACTAATACGCGAAAAATTAATATTCAAGAAAAATAATCAAACTTATAAAAACTTATAAAATTTATAAGTACAACTTATTTATAATGTACTAAATTAGATACATGAGCACTTTGAGAATGATTCTCAATAGAAAGCTATTGTCAAACAAATAACGTAATGATATACTTCATGTTGTAAAAGATAAAAAGATTCAGAGGAGGAAAATATTCATGGCACATTACGAACAGTGGAATGGGTTTAACACAGGTTTATGGACAGATCGTGTAGATGTACGTGACTTTATCCAGAACAACTACACACCTTATGATGGAGATGAGAGTTTCTTAGCAGATCCTACAGAAGCTACAAATAAACTTTGGAATAAATTACAGGAATTACAGAAAGAAGAGCGTGCTAAAGGCGGCGTTCTTGATATGGAAACAGAAGTTGTTTCAGGACTTACAGCTTATGGCCCTGGATACATCGATGAAGATTTAAAAGATTTAGAAGCAGTTGTTGGTCTTCAGACAGACAAACCATTAAAGAGAGCATTCATGCCATACGGTGGTATTAAAATGGCAGAGAAAGCTTGTCTTACACATGGTTATCAGCCAAGTGAAAAATTACATGAGATTTTTACAAAATATCATAAAACACACAACCAGGGAGTATTCGATATCTACACACCAGAGATGATGAAAGCTCGTCACAACAAGATCATCACAGGTCTTCCAGATACATACGGAAGAGGACGTATTGTAGGTGATTACCGTCGTGTTGCACTTTATGGTGTAGATCGTCTTATCGAAGAAAAACGTGCTGATTTTGCAAGATCAGAAAGACACGGAATGAAAGGTACAGATTTCCGTTTAAGAGAAGAAATCACAGATCAGATCAATGCTCTTATTGGTATGAAAGAAATGGCTGCAATTTACGGATTTGATATTTCAGAACCAGCTAAAAATGCCAAAGAAGCAGCTCAGTGGTTATACTTCGGATACCTTGCAGCTATCAAAACACAGAATGGTGCAGCAATGAGTGTTGGTCGTATTTCTACATTCCTTGATATCTATATCGAAAGAGATATGGAGGCAGGAATCCTTACAGAGAGCGAAGCTCAGGAAATCATCGACCACATGGTAATGAAATTCAGAATGGTTAAATTCGCTCGTATCACATCATACGAGGAATTATTCTCAGGTGACCCAACATGGGCAACTCTTGAAGTTGGTGGACTTGGACAGGATGGTCGTTCAATGGTTACAAAGAACGATTACCGTTTCCTTCACACATTAGAGAACATGGGACCATCACCAGAGCCAAACCTTACAGTACTTTACTCTTCAAGACTTCCAGAAGCATTTAAGAAATACTCTTCTCATATTTCTATTGAAACAAGTTCTATTCAGTATGAGAACGATGATGTAATGCGTCCAGTATGGGGAGACGATTACTCAATCTGCTGCTGTGTATCTGCAACACAGACAGGTAAGGAAATCCAGTTCTTCGGAGCTCGTGCAAACCTTGCTAAATGTCTTCTTTACGCTATCAACGGTGGTGTTGATATTAAATCAAAACAGCAGGTTGGACCAGCTTACCAGAAGATTACAGCAGAGTACCTTGATTATGATGAAGTAATGGAAAAATATGATGCTATGATGGAATGGCTGTCTAAACTCTATGTAGATACATTAAATATGATCCATTACATGCATGATAAATACTACTACGAAGCAGCTGAAATGGCACTTATCGACACAGATGTAAGACGTACATTTGCAACAGGTATCGCTGGATTCTCTCACGTAGTTGACTCTTTAAGTGCGATTAAGTATGCAAAAGTTAAAGTTATCCGTGACGAAGATGGTCTTGCAGTAGATTTCGAAACAGAAGGAGACTTCCCAAGATACGGTAATGATGATGATCGTGCTGACGATATCGCTAAATGGCTTCTTCATACATTCCTTGATAAACTTAAAAAATGCCATACTTACAGAAATTCTGAGCCTACAACATCAATCCTTACAATTACATCTAACGTAGTTTATGGTAAGGCTACAGGATCACTTCCAGATGGTAGAAAAGCTGGAGAACCACTTGCACCAGGTGCTAACCCATCTTACGGAGCAGAGCAGAATGGTCTTCTTGCATCACTTAACTCTGTTGCAAAACTTCCATACGAAGATGCTCTTGATGGAATTTCTAATACACAGACAATTAACCCAGATGCTCTTGGACATGATTCAGCAGAAAGAGTTACAAATCTGTGCAACGTTCTTGATGGATACTTTGATCGTGGAGCACACCATCTTAACGTAAACGTATTCGGTAAAGAAAAACTTATTGATGCTATGGAGCATCCAGAAAAAGAAGAATACGCAAACTTCACAATCCGTGTTTCTGGATACGCTGTTAAGTTTATCGACTTAACTCGTGAACAGCAGTTAGACGTTATCGCAAGAACATGTCACGGTTCATTATAAGAAGTAGCGTAAGATAAATTTTATACGGAGGAAATCATGACAGAGTCAACACCAAGAAAAGGATATGTCCATTCCCTGGAAACATTTGGCTCTGTAGATGGACCCGGTGTCCGATACATTATCTTTCTGAGTGGTTGCGCAATGCGCTGTCAGTTCTGTCATAATCCGGACACATGGAACATGCAGTCAGGTACGCTGTATACAGCGGATGAACTGCTGGACCAGGCTGAAAGATACCGCTCTTACTGGGGAAGTAAGGGCGGTATTACAGTTAGTGGGGGAGAACCTCTTCTTCAGATTGATTTTTTAACTGAGCTTTTAAGAAAAGCAAAAGAAAGAGGAATACATACAACCATTGACACGAGTGGGAATCCATTTACAAGAGAAGAACCGTTTTTCGGGAAATTTAATGAATTAATGAAGTATACAGATCTTATTATGCTTGATATAAAAGAAATTGATGAAGAAAGACATCAGCTTTTAACAGCTCAGACAAATAAGAACATTCTTGATCTGGCAAACTATTTATCTGAAATTAATAAACCTGTTTGGATCAGACATGTGTTAGTTCCAGAGCGTACAGATTATGATGAAGACCTTAAGAAACTTAATGATTTCATTAGTACACTGAATAATGTCGAAAAGGTAGAAATTCTGCCATACCACACATTAGGCATATTTAAATGGGAACAGCTTGGGATTCCATATCAATTAGAAGGAATCAACCCACCAACTAGTGAGCGTGTGGAAAATGCAAAAAAACTTCTTCACATTAGTGAATAATGCATGGAAATAAATTAAAAAAAGTTGTATACTCATATTGAACATATTTTAAGACGGATTTTCATTGGAAATCCGTCTTTCCATATTGTACCGAGGAGGGTTTTGAAAGGAGTTTTTATGGAACAGGCTTTGGAACTTATGTTACAGCAAAAGTTTGGCAAAACATTAAAATCAGCCGATAAAAAAGAAATCTACATTGCACTGCTGTACATTGTTAAGGAAAAAATGAAAAATGTGCAAAGGAATACCGGGAAAAAGAAATTATATTATATATCAGCAGAATTTTTGATAGGAAAACTTTTATCTAATAATCTCATTAATTTAGGTATGTTTGATGAGACGAGAGAAGTTTTGGAAAAATATGATTTTGATTTGACAGAGATAGAAGAATTTGAGTTAGAACCATCCCTTGGAAATGGTGGACTGGGAAGACTCGCAGCGTGTTTTCTGGATTCTATAGCAACACTGGGACTGCCAGGTGATGGTGTAGGGATTAACTATCATGAAGGACTGTTTTTACAAAAGTTCAAAGAAAACAAACAGTATGAGGAAAAAAATCCGTGGATCACAGAAGAGGGCTGGCTTAATAAAACGGACTGTCATTTCGAAGTGCCATTTAAAGATTTTACTGTAACTTCTACAATGTATGATATTGATATACCAGGTTATGAAAATGGATGCAATAAACTGCATCTTTTTGATCTGGATACGGTAGATGAGAACATAATTCATGATGGTATTCAATTTGATAAGGAAGATATAAGAAGAAATCTTACGTTATTTCTTTATCCTGATGATAGTGATGAAAAAGGACAGCTTTTAAGAATCTATCAGCAGTATTTTATGGTAAGTAATGCAGCACAATTGATCTTAAAGGAAGCAGATGAAAAAGGTGTAGATCTTTATCATTTACATGAACATGTAACCGTTCAGATCAATGACACACATCCTACAATGATCATTCCTGAATTGATCCGTCTTCTTACAAACAGAGGATTTAACATGGATACAGCAATTGATGTTGTACGTAAAACTTGTGCTTATACAAATCATACCATTCTTGCAGAAGCATTGGAAAAATGGCCGGTGCGTTACTTGGAGCAGGTTGTACCACATTTATTACCAATTATCCACGAATTAGATCAAAGAGTAAGACGAGATTATCATGATGAGCGTGTTTATATTATTGATGAACATGATCTGGTACATATGGCACATATAGATATTCATTATGGTTATGCAGTAAATGGAGTTGCTGCTCTTCATACGGAAATATTAAAAGAAAGTGAATTGAAACCATTTTATGATATATATCCACAGAAGTTTACAAATAAAACCAGTGGTATTACATACAGAAGATGGTTAATACATTGTAATCATAGACTTGCAAAATATATTGAAACGTTAATTGGACCAGAGTATTTGAATGATGCCATGGCACTTGAAAAACTTCTTGAATATAAAGAAGATGAAGACGTCCTTGCAAGATTAGTTGAAATAAAGCAAGAAGCAAAGACAGAGCTTGCCGAGTATTTGAAAGATACACAAGGGGTTGAAATTGATGATAGTTCCGTATATGATATACAGATCAAACGACTTCATGAGTATAAAAGACAACAGATGAATGCATTATATGCAATTTACAAATATAAAGAGATTAAAAAGGGAAATCTTCCAGTGCGTCCGATCACTCTGATTTTTGGTGCAAAAGCCGCTCCGGCATATACAATTGCAAAAGATATTATACATCTGATTTTATGTTTACAGCAGCTTATTGATAATGATCCGCAGGTAAGCCCATATTTGAAAATTGTTATGGTGGAAAACTATAATGTTACAAAAGCTGAAAAACTAATACCGGCATGTGATATTTCAGAGCAGATATCTCTTGCATCTAAAGAGGCATCTGGAACAGGAAATATGAAATTTATGCTCAATGGTGCAGTGACACTTGGAACAGAAGATGGAGCAAATGTTGAAATTCATGATCTTGTAGGCGATGAAAATATTTACATTTTTGGCGAGAAGTCTGAAAAGGTTATTGAACTATACGAGACGAAAGGATATTGTTCAGCAGATATTTATGACAATGATCCTATGGTCGAAGAACTTGTAGATTTTATCATCAGTAAAGATCTGATTCGTATTGGAGATCCCGTAAATCTTGCACGTTTATATAAAGAAATTGTAGGAAAAGACTGGTTTATGACTCTTCTGGATGTAAAAGATTATATTAAAACAAAAGAGCAGATGATTCGTGATTATGAAGATGAAAAGGTATGGGCAAAGAAGATGCTTGTAAATATTGCAAAAGCAGGTTATTTTTCATCAGACAGAACAATTGCAGAGTATAACAGGGATATCTGGAAGTTGTAAGAGGAGAGCCATAGAATGAAAAAAACAGGAATTTTAATGCCGGTTTCTTCTCTTCCATCAAGGACAGGAGCGGGAGAATTAGGAAAAGAGGCATATCAGTTCCTACAGATTTTAAAAGACAATGGAATTAAAATATGGCAGATACTGCCATTAAATCCGGCTGGTTATGGAAATTCTCCATACCAGCCGTATTCCTCATTTGCAGGAGACGATATATATATAAGTCTGGAAGAACTCTTTGATAATAAACTTATAAAAAATAAGCCGGTTCCTTTTAGAGAGAAAGAAAAATCAGTAGACTACGATGTAGTGCGGAAATATAGAGAACCATATTTGAGAGAAGCATATGAATCATTTGTTTCGCAGAAAAAAACAGAAGAGGAAACATATGAAAGATTTATTTCACAAAATTGGGTCGTAGAATACAGTGTATTTCGAGC
>JAHHTM010000083.1 GCA_020024675.1 Muricomes sp. | reverse complement strand
TTAGTAAATCAGTCAAAAGAGAATAATATATCATTTCATATGCCGGGCCATAAAAGAAATAAGGTTCTTATGAATTGTCAATTACCATATGAAATTGACATTACAGAAATAGATGGATTTGATGATCTTCATCATGCAAAGGATATTCTTAAAGAAGCACAGGAAAAAGCGGCTTCTTTGTATCATGCTGATGAAACGTTTTATCTTGTAAATGGAAGCACGGTAGGACTTTTGAGTGCAATTATTGGATGTACTTCAAGAGGAGACAGAATACTGATTGCCCGAAATTGTCATAAATCAGTTTATCATGCAGTTCTCATGAATGAATTAAGACCAGTATATGTTTATCCGGATTACGAAGAAACACAGAAATTAAATGGGAAGATTAAAGTATCGGATATTGCAAAGTGTATGGAAAAATATCCAGATATCAAGGCGGTAGTAATTACTTCGCCAACATATGATGGCGTTGTGTCGGATGTAAAAGAGATTTCAAATCTACTTCATTCTTATAACATTCCACTAATTGTTGATGAAGCACACGGAGCTCATTTCGGATTTCATCCATATTTTCCGGAAAGAGCAAATGATCTTGGAGCAGATGTTGTAATAAATAGTCTTCATAAGACATTACCGGCACTTACACAGTGTGCACTTCTTCACATGAATGGAAATATCGTTAATAGAGACAAAATTCGCCAATATCTTCATATCTTGCAGACAAGCAGTCCGTCCTACGTTTTAATGACAAGCATTTCCGTATGTATAGATTTCCTCACACGATTAGGAGAAGAGGCGTTTGAAGAGTATGTAGAGCTTTTGGACGAAACAAGAATGACATTAAAAAAGCTTACCTGTCTTAAACTCTTAGAAACACAAGGATTTGATAAATCTAAAATTTTAATATCGGTCGAAGATACAGGAATGTCGGGAAAAGAACTTTATAAACTTCTTTTGGAGAAGTATCATCTTCAAATGGAAATGTCGGCAGGTACTTATATTCTTGCAATGACTACACTGGCAGATACAAAAGAGGGAATGGATAGATTAACAGAAGCTTTATTTGAAATTGATAGAGAGATGTGTTTAAATAAGAGGAGTCACATTGAAAAGGAAGATCGTTTTTCTCTTCCCAAACTTACACAGGTTTACACACCGTTTCAGACAAGTTCTATTCTGGAAAAAGAAAAGGAAGTGAAAACAAAATCTCTTGATTTTAGAGAGTGTGAAGGAAAAATTTCCACAGAATATGCATATGTTTATCCTCCGGGAATACCAATGATCGTTCCAGGAGAAAGAATATCAAAAGAGGCAGTGGATCTTTTATGTTTATATGAAAAATTAGATTTTTCTATAGAGGGTATTCATGTGGAAAACAAGATAGAGGTGTTGATAAATGAGTAAAATATTTTACATTATGGGGAAAAGTTCTTCTGGAAAAGATTCTGTTTATAAATTATTGAAAAAGAAACATCCGGAGTATAAAACAGTTACACTATATACTACAAGACCCATTCGTCAAGGAGAACAAGAAGGACTGGAATATCATTTTGTAACAGAAAAAGAATTTTACAGGATGAAAGAGAATAATAAAATTATAGAATATCGCACATATGATACAGAGTGCGGGCTATGGATTTATTTTACAGCAGATGATGGACAAATAGATCTTGAACATAATAATTATATTGTAATCGGTACATTACAGTCGTTTGATTCTATGTGTCAATATTATGGGAAAGATATTGTTGTGCCGATATACCTTGAAGTGGAGGATGGAAAAAGACTTCAAAGAGCACTTAACCGAGAAATGCAGGAAGTAAATCCTAAATATGCAGAAATGTGTAGACGATTTTTGGCGGATAGTGTAGATTTTTCAGAAGAAAACCTGCAAAAAGCAGGTATCACCAAAAGATTTATAAATCAAAATCTTGAAACTTGTATGGACGAAATAGAAACATATATAAATACTATGTATTCAGACAAAACTATGATATAATCAATTTAATATAATTATTTTTAGAAACTATTAATTTTACAACATGAGAGATAGTGGGTGATGTGATGAGTGGATTTAAAGATGTAGTAGGTCACAAAAATATTATTCAGTACATTGAAAATGCAGTAAAGACAGATAAGGTGTCTCATGCCTATATTCTTAATGGAGAGAAAGGTTCTGGAAAACGGCTTCTTGCTCGATTGTTTTCTATGAGTCTTCAGTGTCAGGATAGGGATGAAGACGGAGATGCTTGCGGAAAGTGTCAGTCTTGTATACAGGCAATTAATAAAAATCACCCCGATATCATTAAGGTTGAACACGAAAAGCCAAATTCTGTAGGTATTGACGATATAAGAAAACAGTTAAATGAAGATGTGATGATCAAACCATATAGCAGTAAATATAAGATTTACATTATTCCAGATGCAGACATTATGACAGAAGCTGCGCAGAATGCACTTCTAAAGACGATAGAGGAGCCGCCGGAATATGCAGTTATCATTCTTTTAACAGAAAATGCCGATGTCCTTCTTCCAACGATCCGCTCAAGATGTGTTATGCTTAAGCTTCGTAACATCAAAGATCAGCTTGTGAAAAAATATCTTATGGAAAATATGGAAATTCCAGATTATAAAGCTGACGTATGTGTTGCGTTTGCCCAGGGAAATATAGGGCGGGCTATTATGCTTGCTACCTCAGAGCATTTTAATGAGATTAAAGAAGAAGCTGTTCATCTTATGAGAAACATTGATGACATGGAATTATCAGAGCTGATGAACGCGGTTAAGCGTTGTACCGCATACAAATTAGAAATCAGTGATTATTTTGATGTTATGGCAATCTGGTTTAGAGATGTGCTTATTTTTAAAGCAACTAAAAATATAGACAGACTAGTCTTTTCAGATCAGCTTAAATATATCAAAGAACGTGCAAATAAGAGTTCCTATGAAGGAATAGAAATTATCTTAGATGCGCTTGAAAAAGCAAAAGCAAGATTGAAGTCAAATGTTAACTTTGAATTGACGATGGAATTGCTTTTATTGACTATAAAGGAGAACTAGAATATGACAAAAGTAATAGGTGTCAGATTTCGTACAGCAGGAAAAATCTATTTTTTTGCACCAGGAAATCTTGAAATCAACCAGGGCGATAATGTAATAGTCGAGACCGCAAGAGGGGTTGAATTTGGCCGAGTGGTGCAGGGAATTCGAGAAGTAGAAGATGAGGATGTTGTACAACCTTTAAAATTCGTTATCAGAGTTGCAACAGAAGAAGATCATCAGATAGAAGAGAAGAATTGTGCCAAGGAAAAAGAAGCATTTAAGATATGCCTTGAAAAAATTCGAAAACACGGACTTGATATGAAACTTATAGATGCAGAGTATACATTTGATAACAATAAACTTCTGTTTTATTTTACAGCAGATGGAAGAATTGATTTTAGAGAACTTGTCAAAGATCTTGCAGCGGTATTCCGCACAAGAATTGAACTTCGTCAGATAGGTGTCAGAGATGAGACTAAAATAAGAGGTGGTATAGGTATCTGTGGGCGTCCACTGTGTTGTAATACTTATCTTTCAGAATTTTCTGCTGTATCGATCAAAATGGCAAAAGAGCAGAATCTTTCTCTGAATCCAACAAAGATATCAGGAGTATGTGGAAGACTGATGTGCTGTCTGACAAACGAACAGGAAACATATGAAGAGCTCAATAGTCAGTTACCATCTGTAGGAGATAGTGTAACTACTCCGGATGATCTTCAGGGAACCGTACATTCTCTTAGTGTATTGAGAAAATTAGTAAAAGTCATCGTTACTCTTGAGAATGATGAAAAAGAAATTCGTGAGTATAAGGCGGATGATCTTAAATTTAAACCAAGAAAACGCAAGAATACAAAAATTTCAAAAGAAGAGATGAAGAAACTTGCAGAATTGGAAAAGAATGAAGGAGCATCGAAATTAGATGACAACTAGATTAAATCCAGGAGAACGTATCGATGATCTTCAAATAAAGGGATATAAGATCATTCAGGATCCAAAGCGTTTTTGTTTTGGAATTGATGCAGTGCTTCTATCAGACTTTGTAAAAGTGAAAAAAGAAGAAGTGGTTTTAGATCTTGGAACAGGTACAGGAATACTTCCAATCCTTCTTGCAGCAAAGACAGAAGGAAAGCATTTTACAGGCCTTGAAATTCAACAGGAAAGTGCAGATATGGCAGGGCGTAGTGTCTGTCATAATCATTTGGAAGAACGAATAGACATTGTTAATGGAGATATTAAAGAGGCGGCTTCGATTTTTAAGCCGGCCTCTTTTGATGTTATAGTGACAAACCCACCATATATGTTAGGACAACATGGACTTGTAAATCCGTCAGATACAAAAGCAATTGCAAGGCATGAGATTTTATGTACGCTTGATGATATTTTAAGGGAAAGTTCAAGACTTCTAAAATCTGATAAAGGAAGATTTTACATGATTCATAAGCCATTCAGGATTGCGGAAATCCTTTCGAAAATGGTGGAATATAAAATTGAGCCAAAAAGGGTGCAGTTTATTCATCCATACATTGATAAGGAACCAACTATGGTCATGATCGAAGGATTAAGAGGGGGAAAATCCCGTGTAAAAGTAGAACCACCGATCATTATGTATGAAAGGTAAAGTCTTAAAAAGGAGAAATTTATGCCAGGTACTTTATATTTATGTGCGACACCAATCGGAAATCTGGAAGATATGACATTTCGTGTAATTCGTACTTTGAAGGAAGTAGATTTGATTGCTGCAGAAGATACAAGAAACAGTATCAAACTTCTGAATCATTTTGATATACAGACACCAATGACAAGCTATCATGAGTATAATAAATTTGATAAAGGGAGAAAGCTTGTAGAAAAACTTGTAGATGGTATGGATATTGCACTTATTACAGATGCAGGGACACCAGGTATTTCCGATCCGGGTGAAGAACTCGTGAAGATGTGTTACGAAGCGGGAATAAAAGTGACCTCACTTCCTGGTGCATGTGCCTGTGTAACGGCACTTACGATTTCAGGTCTGCCAACAAGAAGATTTGCATTTGAGGCATTTCTTCCTACAGATAAAAAAGAAAGAGAATGGGTTCTTCAAGACATGGAAAAAGAATTTCGTACCATTATTATGTATGAGGCACCACACCGTCTTGTAAAGACGTTAAATCTTCTTTTTCAACGTTTAGGAAATCGAAAGATCACGGTATGTCGTGAGCTTACAAAACGTCATGAGACAGCGTTTGCAACGACATTAAAAGAAGCATGCGATTATTATGAGCAAAACGCACCAAAAGGAGAATGTGTTCTTGTGATCGAAGGAAAAAATCATGAGGAAGCTGCTTTAGAAGAACAGAAAAAATGGGAAGAAATGAGTATTGAAGAGCATATGGAACAATACATTTCTCATGGAATTGATAAAAAAGAAGCTATGAAAAAAGTAGCAAAAGACAGAGGGGTACCTAAAAGAGAAATTTATAACTATCTTCAGAAAAATTAAAAAAGTAAACGGCACGGTTTTAAGATCGTGCCGTTTACTTTATTTTTTATTATCTATTATTTCTCCATCTTTCATATAAATAATCCTTCCTTCAAGAGAAGTTGCTTCATCAACATTGCTGGTAACATATAATACTGTACAACTCAATTTGTCATTAATTTTTTTTATGTCTTTTAACATTTCTAATCTAAGTTGTGTATCACCTTGAGCAAAAGCTTCATCTACCAACAGAACTTTTGGTCTGCAGACAATTGCACGTCCAAGGGCTACTTTCTGTCGTTCAGAAGCAGAAATCGAGCGGATTTTTTTATCAAGGACACGAGAAATTCCAAGAAAATCGGCAGCAGCTCTTACACGACTGTCAATTACATTTCTTGGAAGATTTCTAAGGCGAAGACCTAAAGCCATATTGTCGTATACATTAAAGTGAGAATACAAAGCGTAGTTTTGAAAAGCCATTGCAAGATTTCTGTCTCGTGGAAGAATATCATTCAGAAGATCATGTCCCAGATATATTTCGCCGGATGTAAGATCTTCTAAACCACCGATCATGCGGAGAATAGTAGACTT
>JAHHTM010000082.1 GCA_020024675.1 Muricomes sp. | reverse complement strand
TTTTTTCGTCAAGATTATAAGGTATCATTTTATCAGAAATAAAATAATTTTCAGATAATAAGGTTCGTTTTGGAGAAACACCATTTTCGAATTCAAAATAATAATCTTCAAAATCAAGTGATGGATCTATAGGGACATTAAAACCAGGATGTCCACCAAGACCGAAATACATAGTGTTGTTATTTTTGTTTTCGATTTTGTAACTTGTGGTCAACGTGTTGTTGCTAAGTGTGTATGTAAGTGTAAAGGTAAAAGAAAAAGGATAGCGTTTTCTTGTTTCTTCGGTGTCTTTGAAAGAAAAGACTAATTCTCCATCTGTACTTTTTTCCAAGGTTAATTCATGGTCTCTTAAAAACCCGTGTTGTTTTAATTCATAGGTTTTGCCATGATAGTAATAGTGACCATTCGTAAGGCGTCCGATGTAAGGAAAAAGATGAGGAGCGTGGCGATTCCAGCTGGCCGGATTCCCTTGCCAAATATATTCTCTGTCATCAGCAGTACGAATGGATTGGATTTCTCCACCAAGTGAAGATACCAAAACTGTGAGGAATGAATTTTTTAATGTATAAATCATTTTAAGACCTCCATAATGTTTGAAAAATCAGATTTAAAATGTGCGTAAAACCTGTAACTTCTACAGTAAAATATAACATTTCAAATGTTAAAAATCAACTGAACAAACTAATTGAAAAAAGGTCACATGACCTTGCTTGGAAAATGGCTGTCAGATATAATGAAATCAAAGAGAAAAGAAATTCATTATAATCAAACAAAGGAAGGATATAAATTGATTTCAGAACATAAACAGAAAAAAATATTAATGCTTATGGAACAAGTTTTTGGAAGTGAGGCAAAATATCTTCTAGAAAAAGCTCATTTACAAGAAATGGAGCGTGGAAAAAAATTTGTAACACAGCAGGAAGCGTTAAATTCAATTTATATTCTTGCTTCAGGGACAGTCAGTGTATTAGAAGAATATAAAACAGGAAATGCTTATGTTTTTCAGGAAAACACAGCACCAACGATTTTCGGTGAGATGGAAAGTTTTGCAAATATGGGGTGCTATATTGCATCATTGATTGCAAAGTCGGACTGTATTTTTCTTGTTATACCAAAAGCAGATTATATGAATTTTATGAGAAACCACATGGAGGTATATGTCAGAAGAATGACAGACGACCTTAGCAGTGTCCTGCAAAGAGGACATCGTGACAGGTGGACGCTTCAGCTTCAAGGGGTTGAACGCATTCGACTTTATATGATCAGAAAGTACAAAAAAACAGATAAAGACCAGAATTATATATTGTCGGTGACAAGACAAAGTATAGCAGATGAAACTGGATTATCTTTAAAAACAGTTCAAAGAGCTATCAAGGAATTAGAGGAACAAGGTGATATTACAAAGCAGGGACATAAGATTCTGATCAGTGAAAAACAGTATATGAAAATGTTAAGAGAAGTGGAAGATATTCCATGTGATTAAAGAAAGAGGGAAGAGCAATGAATGAAATATTGGATATTATTACATCGCAGGCATTAACTTACGAACAAAAAGTAGTGTCACTTGCACATGCTGCAGAAGATACACTGGATGTTTTAAATGTTCCAGAACGTACAAAATATTTTATGGAAAAAGGTGCTATTAATAATCTTTTTGAGGGGAATGCGCCTTATCGTCCAAGATATGTGATGCCGGATTATGAAAAATATGTAAAAAATGGAAGTAAGTTTCTAGGAGTTGAACCCCCACAGACATTTGATGAATTACTGACAAGTCTTCAAATCATCTACCATCATGTACCATCAATTACAAGTTTTCCAGTTTATCTTGGAAACCTTGACAAATTGATGGATCCTTTTATCACAGATTTAAGCGATGAGGAAGTAAAAAAGAAATTAAAGCTTTTTCTTAATTTTCTAGATCGTACGATCACAGACAGTTTTTGTCATGCAAATCTGGGACCGGAAGACAGCAGAGCAGGAAGACTGATTCTTGAAGTAGAAAGAGAATTACAGAATCCAGTTCCAAACTTTACAATTAAGTATGATCCAGATATTACACCAGATTCTTACGCAGAAGAAGCAATTTACACATCTTTATTTTGTGCAAACCCTGCAATCTGTAATCATAAACTTAATAGCGAAGTGTATCCAAGTGACTATGGAATTTCCAGCTGCTATAATATTCTTCCAATAGGTGGAGGCTCTTTTACACTGACACGTCTTACATTGACAGAGCTTGCAAAACTTGCTGAAAGTAAAGAACACTTCTTAAATGAACTTCTTCCGGAGTGTATGGAAGCAATGGGAAATTATATGAATGAAAGAGTAAGTTTCCTTGTTGAAAAATCTGGTTTCTTTGAAAGTTCATTCTTAGTAAAGGAAGGGCTGATCGATCCTGGGAAATTTGTAGGAATGTATGGAATTACAGGACTTGCAGAATGTGTTAATACGCTCTTAAAAGACGGTGGAAAACGTTACGGACATGATGCAGAAGCAGATGCACTTGGAGAGGAGATTATGAACAGAATCGATGCATTCCTTAGTGAATTCCCTGCAGTACATTCTGTGATTTCCAATGGTAGATTTCTATCCCATGCACAGGTTGGTCTTGACAGTGACAATGGTATTACTTCAGGAGTTCGTATTCCAGTAGGAGATGAACCGGATAGCTTTTATGATCATTTAAGACATAGTGCCCGCTTCCACAAGACAATTAAGACTGGTGTAGGTGATATTTTCTCAATGGAAACAACTGCAAGAAATAATCCGGCAGCAGTACTCGATATTGTGAAAGGTGCATTTAAATTAGGAGTTAAATATTTGAGCTTCTATGAGAAAAATGAAGATCTTGTAAGAATTACAGGATATCTGGTAAAAAAATCAGAAATGGAAAAATACAAAAGAGGTGAAGCTGTTATTCAGAATACGACACAGCTCGGTGCTCCGAACTACGATCGTAACAGACTGGCAGAAAGGAAAGTGAGAACAGTATGATCAAGGTTCCGGTTAACAAGATCATTCCGCTAAGCATAGTAGATGGACCTGGAAACAGGACTTCTGTTTTTTTGCAGTCTTGTAATATTCATTGTGGTTATTGTCACAATCCAGAGACACAGAAGATGTGCATAAATTGTGGCATTTGTGTGAAAGAATGTCCGACGCAGGCATTGTATGTGGAAAACGGCAACGTCAAATGGGATAGTACAAGATGTGTACAATGTGATCACTGCATTGCTGTATGTCCAAATCATGCATCTCCAAAGATTATGTGGATGAGTGCACCGGAAGTGTTTGAAGAGATACAAAAAAACATACCATTCATTCGGGGAATTACGTTATCAGGTGGAGAGTGTATGCTTTATCCACAGTTTCTTACGGAACTCTTTACTCTGGCAAAGCAAAATGGATTAAGCTGTTTTATTGACAGCAATGGAACGATTGATTTTGAAAATTATCCGGAACTGATGGAAATATGTGACAAGGTTATGTTGGATATAAAATCATGGGATGTGGAAGTTTACAGACAGCTCACAGGATATGAAAACGATATAGTAAAGAAAAATCTTTCCTATCTTGTAAAAAGGGAGAAAATAGAAGAAATAAGGATTGTATGTCTTCCGGAAAAAGTGGATGTCGAAGCAGTTCTGAATGGAATTAAGGAAACGATAAAAGAAAAAGTGAAAGATACAAAACTGAAACTGATCACATTTAGAAACTTTGGTGTAAAAGGAGAATTTTCAACGTTATCAAGTCCAACACCAGAATATATGGAAAAGTTGAGAAAAAAAGCAGAAGGACTTGGGTTTGAAAAAATCATAGTGACATAATTGAATTAATGAGGGATTCTCTATCTCGACGAATTCACTCCTCTTGTGATATACTAGCTAAAGCTACTTATTTGCAAGGGGAGGTTTTTTTATGGGCGAAAAGCAGATGGAACGGAAAAAACAGTTAGTCACAGGAATTTTGGCACATGTAGATGCCGGGAAGACGACTCTGTCAGAAAGCATGCTTTATAAAAGTGGCACGATACGAAAACTAGGACGTGTAGACCATAAAGATGCATTCCTGGATACGTTTGAATTGGAAAGAGAAAAAGGAATTACTATTTTTTCCAAGCAGGCTATATTTACATGGAAGGATATGGAGATTATTCTTTTAGACACACCTGGACATGTGGATTTTTCAGCAGAAATGGAACGGACATTACAAGTGTTGGATTATGCGGTTTTGATTGTAAGTGGATCTGATGGAATTCAAGGACACACAGTGACATTGTGGAAATTATTAAGGCAGTATAACATTCCTGTCTTTATTTTTGTAAATAAAATGGATCAGACAGGAGCTGATAAAGAAAATATTCTTCAGGCATTAAGAAAGAAATTTGGTAAGGCCTGCATAGATTTTAGCAGCGTAGACAATCAAGATGAGATGTGGCAGGAAAATCTTGCAGTATGTGATGAAACAATGCTGGAAGAATACCTTGAGACAGGAAAAATTAATCCTATAATGGTTAAAAATGCTATAAAAGAAAGAAAAGTGTTTCCATGTTATTTCGGGTCAGCTTTGAAACAAGAAGGAATTGAAGAATTTTTAGAAGGATTCAGAGAATATACAGTTCCTGTACAATATCCAGAAAAATTTGGCGCGAAAGTATATAAAATTGCAAGAGATGATCAGGATAATCGTCTTACGTATATGAAGGTGACAGGAGGAACGCTAAAAGTAAAAGATGTGCTTCCGGTCATTGAGGAAAAAGTAGATCAGATCAGAATTTATTCCGGGGCGAAATTTGAACCGGTGCAGGAAGTAAAAGCAGGGGGAGTATGTGCGGTTACAGGTCCATTAAAGACTTATCCGGGACAAGGAATCGGAGTAGAATCTGCACAGGATATGACGGTTCTTGAACCAGTGCTTACTTATCAGGTTCAGCTTCCACCAGAGTGTGATGTACATAAGATGCTATTAGGACTAAGACAATTAGAAGAGGAAGAACCTCAACTTCATATTGTATGGGAAGAACAGGTTTCAGAAATTCATGTTCAGCTCATGGGAGAAGTACAAATTGAGGTGCTTAAGCGCATTATTTGGGAACGGTTTAAAGTTCGGGTTGAATTTGGAGAAGGAAATATCGTATATAAGGAGACCATTGAAAATTCTGTGGAAGGTGTGGGGCATTTTGAACCACTACGCCACTATGCAGAAGTACATTTGTTGATGGAACCAGGTGAAAGAGGAAGTGGACTGGTATTTGATACAAACTGCGCTGAAGAGGTGTTGGATAAAAACTGGCAGCGGCTTGTTATAACTCATCTAGAAGAAAAAGAGCACAAAGGTGTTCTTACCGGTTCTCCGATCACAGATATGAAAATCACACTGATTGCAGGACGATCTCATAAAAAACATACAGAGGGTGGAGATTTTCGTCAGGCTACCTATAGAGCTGTGAGGCAGGGACTTCGAAAAGCAAAAAACGTTCTTTTAGAGCCTTGGTATGAATTTCGAATGGAACTGCCGATTGAAAGTGTAGGAAGAGCTATGACAGATATTCAGAACATGCATGGAAAATGCTCACAACCTATGACGGAAGATGGAATGATGATCCTGACAGGTACAGCTCCAGTGTCTGCTATGAGAGGGTATCAGAAAGATTTCCTTTCCTATACAGGGGGACATGGAAGGCTGTTTTGCAATTTAAAAGGCTATGAAAAATGTTATGATCAGGAGCAGATTGTAGAAGCATATGGTTATGATCCAGAATCGGATATCTTCAATCCGACAGGATCAGTATTTTGTGCTCATGGTGCCGGTTTTATAGTACCTTGGTATCAGGTAGAAGAATATATGCATGTGGAAAGTCCATTAGCAGAGAAAGATGATAAGAGAGAAACTTATGTTCCGCCAGTATCGTTACGAACAAGCAGAATTGAACTTACGAAAGAAGAGTTAGATGAAATTTATGCAACAAGACTTCGACCATCTAGAAATTATGAAGAGACGGGTCCGGTTACTATAAGAGCAAAAGAAAAAGGAAAATCAGATGGAAGATGGGAAGAGCGAAAACGCGAAACTAAAGAGCAAAAAGAACAGTATCTTCTGGTGGA
>JAHHTM010000081.1 GCA_020024675.1 Muricomes sp. | reverse complement strand
GTTTACATAACTGCTGTATTTTATTGTATCTTGCAAAAGATAATAAAATCCCTTCATATTTTTTCTTTCCGCCCTCTCTCTTCAATATTTCATCTTTCTTAAGATGTTTTTTTATTTCTTTTTGTTCTTGTCATTCAACTTATTTCTGCATATCTTTTCTTTTTTGAATTATTTCTTGCATTTTTATTTTATGTTTTCACATTTATTATTTATTAACAACTAAAAAACAGACAGCTTTGAATTATCAAAGTTGTCTGTTAATTTTTACATTCCACGGTTTAACAAACCCTGCCTCTTTTTTGTCTTCATAACGACTGCAGAATGACGTCCCATATTTAGGACCACTTCTCCATCCTCTACAATAAAGTCGTCTGGGGCTGTTGTGTATCCCTCTTCATAACTGTATATCAAACGTTCCATTCTACATTTTAACGGCACTTCTGCCATCCACACAGGAACTGTTATTTCCTTTAATTCATCACTGTTATTAAGTATAATAACAATTTGATCGTCTCCTTCAAATCTGGAATATGCAATCACATTATCATTCCAGTAAAGTATTCTCAGAGAACCTTTTTTCAAAGGCTTTTCCTGTTTATGGATTCTTATCATTTCCTGATGAAATTTTAGCATTTGCTTATCTTGATGTCCCCACGGGTATGTACGCCTGCTGTCTGGATCAGTAAATCCACACAAGCTGACTTCATCACCATAATATATGGTAGGTGCTCCAACCCATGTCATCTGGAGCACAACTGCTTCTCTCATGACTGCTTTATTAACGCCGTCTTCAGCTGCTTTACTGTTCTTTGTCCCAATACGTCCTACAACGTGATTTGTTCTTGTAAGAAAACGGGAATGATCGTGATTAGACAATTCATTCATTGCAACTTGCAAAGAAGACGTTAGCATACTAGCCATAAAATGATTCATTGTGTTTACAAAATTATCTGCATTTCCACAAAGTTCATCTCTTCGCTCATCGCTATGTTTTTCCATCCCAGTGAGAAACCAAGTGACCGGCTCCATAAATGCATCATAGTTCATAACACTATCCCATTCATCGCCCATAAGCCATTCTGTAGGATCCCCATAATGCTCCGCAAGAATAAGTGCATCTGGTTTTACCTCTTTGATCTCTTTTCGGAAGCGTTTCCAAAACATATGGTTATACTCATTACTATAACCAAGATCTGCTGCCACATCAAGTCTCCATCCATCTATATTATATGGAGGAGAGACCCATTTCTTACCAATATCAATAATATACTCCTCCAGTTTTGGAGAACTTTCATAATTAAGTTTTGGAAGTGTATCGTGTCCCCACCATCCATCATAAGATGTGTTGTATGGCCATGCGGAAGGATTTTCATTATTAAACTGAAAAAAACTGTTGTATGGACTGTCCTGACTTATAAACGCTCCTTTTTCATATTCTTTCTGTTGTTCATAAATTCGCTCTCTGTCCATCCATTTGTTGAAAGATCCACAATGATTAAATACGCCATCAAGGATAACTCTCATCCCTCTTCTGTGCATTTCCTCTACTAACTTGATAAAAAGTTTGTTGCTTGCTTCCAAATTTGCCTTGTTTCCAGTACGCTTCTGATATTTCGTAGCACTAATATTGTCCGTTGCCCATTCTGGGAGAATTTCTCCCCCGTCTTCCACAATTTTCCCATAGTGTGGATCAATATAATCATAATCCTGAATATCATACTTATGATTGGATGGGGAAACAAACAGAGGGTTAAAATAAATCACTTCAATTCCGAGTTCCTCCAGATAGTCAAGCTTATCCATAACGCCCTGAAGATCTCCACCATAAAATCTGCGCACATCCATAGATTTGGGAAGTTCGTCCCACTGTTCTACTTTCTGACACGGCTGGCCGATATAAATATATTCCCGATCTTCCACATCATTTTTCGGATCACCATTATAAAAACGATCCACAAAAATCTGATACATTACTGCACCTTTTGCCCAATCCGGTGTGGAAAATCCAGGCACAATCATAAAAGAATAATAAGGCTGATAATCTTTTGCTACTCCACATCTATTGTAATAACAAAGTTTATTTCCCTTTTTTATCTGAAAACAATACAAAAACGTTTCATCTGTTAATTGCCATTCTATTTCATAATAATCAAACGTTGCTTTCGACTGAACCTTATGCATCCGATATATATTTGATTTTGTGTACAAACACACATCATCCACATCATCTTTCGCTGTTCGAAATCTGATTTTAACTTTTTCGTTTTCCTTTGGTTCTGCCGGAATAATATAACTGGACGTTCCATCACTAAACAGTGCGTCCTCAATCATAAGAAACCTCCTTTGAGATAAGTGTTTCTTTTACTTAACTCTACTTCTCTTCAAACAGTGATTCAAATTCACTCCTTGTAATTTTTTCTTTTTCAAGTAATAAATTTGCACAGTTATATAATACATCGCTGTATTCTTCAAGCATTGATTTGGCTTTTATATAACACTCATCTATGATTCGTTTGATTTCTTCATCTATTGTGCTTGCTACTTTTTCTCCATATCCTCGAGATGTGTGTCCAAAGTCACGTCCAATAAATACTTCATCACTGTCATTATCATAGTTGATAAGACCAAGTCTTTCAGACATACCAAACTTTGTAATCATGGATTTTGCAATAGCTGTAGCCTGTTTGATATCCTGTGATGCACCTGTTGTAATATCATCAAATACTTTTTCTTCTGCCGCACGTCCACCAAGAGACACTATAATTTCCTGAAGCATTTGCCCTTTTGTACTAAACATATCATCTTTTTCTGGAAGAGGCATTGTGTATCCCCCTGCCCCTCCTGTTGGAATAATAGAAACACTGTATACAGGTCCAACATCTGGAAGCAAATGATATAAAAGTGCATGACCCGATTCATGAAACGCAGTAATACGGCGCTCCTTTTCCGAAATAACACGGCTCTTTTTTTCTGGTCCAATTCCTATTTTTACAAATGCATGACGAATATCTGCCTGCTGTATATACACTCTTCCTTCTTTTGCAGCAATGATTGCAGACTCATTCAACAGATTTTCAAGATCTGCACCTGTAAATCCGGCTGTAGTCTGTGCAATCTGTTTTAAATCAACATCATCACCTAGTGGCTTGTTATGGGCATGAACTTTTAAAATATCTTCTCTTCCTTGCACATCTGGACGTCCTACCATAACAGTACGGTCAAATCGCCCTGCTCTTAGGATGGCAGGATCGAGAATATCTTTTCTATTTGTGGCTGCAATCACAATGATACCTTCATTGACGCCAAATCCATCCATCTCGACAAGAAGCTGATTCAAAGTCTGCTCACGTTCATCATGTCCTCCTCCGAGTCCACTTCCTCTTCGTCTTCCAACAGCATCAATTTCGTCAATAAAAACAATACATGGAGCATTCTTTTTTGCATCCTGGAAAAGATCACGCACTCGTGACGCTCCTACACCAACAAACATCTCCACAAAATCTGAACCTGAAATGCTGAAAAATGGCACCTTTGCTTCTCCGGCCACTGCTTTTGCAAGTAATGTTTTACCAGTACCCGGAGGTCCCTCAAGCAAAACTCCTTTCGGAATTCTCGCCCCCACCTGAATATATTTTTTAGGGGATTTCAGAAAATCTACGATTTCTTCCAGCTCCTCTTTCTCTTCCTTTAAGCCGGCAACATCTGCAAATGTAACCTTCTTGTCTGCATCTGTTGTCAACTTGGCACGGCTTTTTCCAAAGTTCATTGCTTTATTATTTGCCCCGCCATTTTGACGATTCATAAGGAAAAACAGCAGCATTACTCCTAAAAATGTAATAAGAAGCGGCATTAAAAATGTACCAATCCACGAATCTCGGGGTACATCAAGCATCCTGTAATCCACTCGATCTTCTAAAAGTCCCTGAACTTCTTTTACATCTGACACATTCACGGTCTTGACAGTCTTGCCATCTTTAAGTGCAACTGTAACAATTCCTGTTGGAACAACCTTGTTTGGACGAATCACCACATCTTGTACGTTTTCATTCCGCACTTCTTTCACAAAGTTCTGATAAGTCATTTCCTGATTTTTGATCTGCATACGATTAGTCATCCACAGGACCAAAAACATAATTATCAGAAATATCAAAAAGGCAGCTCCTCCAATGCCTTTATTCTTTTTATTTTCCAATAATAATTTCTCCTTCCTATTCTACGCCTTTTACCACACCGATGTATGGAAGATTTCTATAATTCTGAGCATAATCAAGGCCGTAACCAACAACAAATTCGTCTGGGATCTCAAATCCAACATAATCTACTGTTACATCCTTTTCTCTTCTCTCAGGTTTATCTAATAATGTACATAAACGAATGCTGTTTGGATTGCGTTTTTTAAGAATATCCATGAGATAATACAATGTTCTTCCTGAATCAATGATATCCTCAACAATAATGACATCTTTTCCTTCAATAGATTCATCTAAATCTTTTGCAATACGAACTACTCCACTTGATTTTGTTCCATTTCCATAACTACTTACACTCATAAAATCTAAAGATACTGGAACACTAACTCTCTTTGAAAGATCAACCATAAAGAATACTCCGCCTTTTAAGATACATATCATGTGAATCTCTTTTCCTTCATAATCTTTACTAATCTGTTCACCAAGTTCTTTGATTCTTTCAGTAACCTTTTCTTCTGGTATTAATACTTCAATCTTCTCTGCCATCTTTTTTTCCCTCCACTACTGTAATCTCCAGTATATTTTTAGTCTTTCTGGTTACCTGACAGGCACTACTCATTCGATATCCTACAATCCACATTATCTTTTCATCATCACAGATCAGCGGAATCTGGTCTCTTTGCTCTGCCGGTATTTTTTCATTGACAAAATAAGACTTAATCTTTTGTTTTTTCCCCGTTTTGTCAATCACGATATGATCCCCTGCATGCCTGTTTCTGGCAATCAGGGTACCTTTCATTATATCATAATCAAACCATTTCGTGTAGTTTTTTTGCGGTATCTGTTCCATTATAATTTCATTTGGCGCCCACACTTTGCATGTAATCGTCAAATTCCATTTAGATATATATGTTTCCCCAGGAATGTTTATTATAAACTCCTCTTTTTTCTCTTTATTTGCATCATTTTTCTTTTCTTCTGCTTTATAAAGTAAAATTCCTTCGTAGTTACGCACCGCTTTTAAACCATACGGAAGATCTATGCTTTTTCCACACTGCCTGTTCATAAGCGTATAAATTGCTTCTATGTGAGCAGCTGTAATATCTCTTTGCGCACCTGACGTATATGCAATACATTTCTGAAGCAGCGTCTGCTTTATCACATCATGTAATTCATCATAAGATTCCTTAAAAATCTGCACTTTTGTGTTGTCTTTTTTATCGACACAGAATTTCATTGCCTTATCTGTCTGCATTTCCATATACTCCCACACCTGACAAAGCTGTGCCATTGTCTCATTCATATGCTGAACAGCCTGACCATTAACCCGTTGTTCCAAAATAGGGAGTACAGAATGCCTGATTTTATTTCGCGTATATTCCTGTTCGTTATTTGTTTCGTCTGTGCACCATCCACAATTTTGTTTTTGAACAAATTCTTCTATTTCATTACGTGTCAGGCAAAGAAGGGGACGGATAATATTTCCATTCACCGGGCGAATTCCACCTAATCCTTTCAATCCTGTTCCTCTGACAATATTCATCAAAAGTGTTTCTGCATTGTCATTTTGATGATGAGCCATTGCAATCTTTGTACCGTTTTCTTCCCGCAATACTGTGTCGAACGCTTCTCTTCTGGCATCACGTCCGGCTTCTTCAACAGATTGTTTCCTATTTCTTGCAATTAATTCCACTTCTTTACGAAAAACTTTACATTTCACATGGTGTTTTGCACATAAATCAACTGTAAACTTTTCATCGGCCAAAGCAGCTTCCCCTCTGATACAATGATTTACATGAACCGCAATGACATCAATGTCATACTTTTTTCTTAATTCAAGTAGCACAAAAAGCAGGCATACCGAATCTGCTCCGCCCGATATCCCTGCGATAATCCTGTCGCCATTTTCAATCATGTGATATTTTTTTATATATTGTTCTATTTTCTTCATCATATTTTAACTATATCTAATTTTTCTTTTGAATGCAAGAACTTGTATTATC
>JAHHTM010000080.1 GCA_020024675.1 Muricomes sp. | reverse complement strand
AATAAGCATGAAAATATTTTATCAGTACATTATACTATAAATTGCGTAATTACGCAAACTTTGGTACAATGTAAATTGGATCATGTTTAGAAGAGATGAAAGGTTGGTAATTATGGATCAGAAGATAAAGCTGATTGCATTAGATTTGGATGGTACACTTCTTACAGATGAAAAAAAGATTCTTCCATACACAATGGAAATGCTGCAAAAAGCAATTGCCCAGGGAGTGAACATTATGATTGCAACCGGCAGACCGTTTATGGGTATACCAGAAGAACTTCGCACATTTCCAGGTATCCGATATGCAATGTGCTCGAATGGAGCTAAAATTATTGACATAGATAGTGGAAAGATTATGATGGAAAATCTTCTACCAATAGACAAAGCTATGAAAATGTTGGAAATAGGAAGCCATTATGACACGCTTCAGGAAATTTATTTTCACGATCAGGGATATGTGGATGCAGAAAAAATGAAGCATCTTGAAAAATATCATCATAATCCACATATGTGGGAATATTTCAAAACAACAAGAAAACAGGTTCCAGATATAATTTCATTAGCGAAAGAAAAAAATCAGGATATGGATAAGGTACAGATGTTATTTGCAGATCTTTCAGAGCGTGAAGCAGCATGGAAAGAAATTGAGAAGGTGGAAGGTGTTACTCAGGTGGATTCTTTAGGGTATAATATCGAAATTAATGCAGCCGGGGTAAATAAAGGCATTATGCTTCTCGAGTTAGGAACTATGTTAGGCATTAAGCGTGAAGAAATTATGGCGTGTGGTGATGGACAAAATGATATCGCTATGATCGAAATGGCAGGAATTGGAGTTGCCATGGGAAATGCGAAAGATGCTGTAAAGAAAGTTGCAGATCATATAACTGATACAAATGAAGAAGAAGGTGCTGCAAAAACAATTAAGAGGTTTGTTTTTGAAGGAGGAGATCAATGTTAGAGACATTAAAAGTTTTATTACTTGGAATTGTGGAAGGAATTACGGAGTGGCTTCCAATAAGTAGTACAGGACATCTTATTTTAGTCGAGGAATTTGTAAAGCTGAATTTAAGCAAAGATTTTGTTTCGATGTTTAATGTGGTTATTCAGCTAGGGGCGATCATGGCGGTTGTAGTTATATATTTTAATAAACTGAATCCATTTTCACCGTCTAAAAACAGTAAGCAAAGAGATATGACTATACAGTTATGGATTAAAGTATTGATTGCTTCTGTACCAGCAGCAATTATCGGATTATTGTTTGACGATTATATAGATGCACACTTTATGAATTATATGGTAGTCGCAACGACGCTTATTATTTATGGAATTGCATTTATTGTGGTTGAAACGATGCATAAAGGAAAGCAGCCAGCGGTACAACAGATTTCGGAATTATCAATACCGATGGTATTAGCTATTGGGGTATTCCAGGTGCTCGCACTTATTCCTGGAACATCCCGATCAGGAGCAACAATTATCGGAGGATTGATTGTTGGAGCATCACGAGCTGTAGCTGCAGAATTTACATTTTATCTTGCCATTCCGGTTATGTTTGGAGCAAGTTTTTTAAAACTTCTTAAATTTGGGCTTCATTTTGAAATGATGGAAATGTTTTTACTTTTATTTGGATGTGTAGTGTCTTTTGCAGTTTCATATTTTGCAATCAAATTTTTGATGAGATATATCAAAAATCATGATTTCAAAGTATTTGGCTATTATAGAATAGTTTTAGGTATTATCGTACTTGTCTATTTTGGCCTTACAGTTGCATTTGCAGCATAATATAGTATAAATTTTGGATCTGCTATCGGAGAGCAGATCCTTTTTTGCATAAAAAATTAAAATATGCATAAAAAACTGCATAAAACAAAGAATAAATGCATAAAAATAGTAAAAAATATAAAAAAAGCTAATAAAAATTCATTTTACACTTGATTTTTTATAAAATGATGTTAAAATATAAAACTGTAAGGAACATATTTATACGAACTCATCAGAAGAACTGATAAGGATATAGGAGGAATTGATTATGAAAAAGAAAGTATTGTGTTTAGTTTTAGCAGCAATGTGTGCAGTGTCTGTAGCAGCATGTGGTTCTGAAAAAAAGGCAGATTCAAAAGACAAATTGATCGTTGGTACAGAAGCAGGATTCGCTCCATATGAGTACATGAAAGGAAATGAAGTTGTTGGAATCGATATGGACATTTCAAAAGCAATTGCAGATGAGCTTGGAATGGAATTAGAGATTAAGAATATGGATTTTGACGGAGCTTTAGCTGCAGCATCAAGTGGAAAAGTTGATTTTATTGCAGCAGGTGTTTCTGTTACAGAAGATCGTAAGCAACAGGTTGATTTTTCTCATGAATATGTAGATTCAACAGAGGTTGTTGTAATCAATAAAGAAAATCCACAGGTTGAAATGGCTGGAGATGAATTGACAGGTTCAGATCTTAATGGAAAGATTGTTGCTGTACAGCAGGGCAATATTGCAGATATCTGGGTATCAAATAAAGAGAATTGTGAAGTAAAAGAAGTAAAACGTTATACAAAATTTGCACAGGCAGCAGAGGATCTTAAGAATAACAAAGTTGACTGTATCGTAATGGATAAATTCCCGGCAGAAGAACTTGTAAAACAGAATGATTCTTTAACAATGCTCGATGGTGTGTTATTTGAAGATAAATATGCGATTGGTGTTAAAAAAGGAAACAAAGAACTCTTAGATCAGATTAATAAAGTAATCGACAAACTGATCAAAGACGGAAAAATTGACGAATTTACAGCAAACCATGTACAAAACTAAAAAAGAGTGATACACTCTAACAAGATCATAAAAATCAGTAGACTTTATATAGCCTACTGATTTTTGAGGTGGAAAAGAATTAAATCATAGAAAGGAAAATTTATGTCTGGATTTTTTAAAAGCATCGCAGATGCATTTTATGTAGCATTGATCGAAGACAACAGATATTTGTCATACCTTGATGGAATCAAAGTTACAATCATTATTTCGTTATTAGCTATTTTATTAGGTGTGGCTATAGGACTTTTGGTAGCGGTAGTCAAAGTTGCTTCAACAAATAATAAAAAGCTGTGGTTATTAAACAAAATCTGTAATCTCTATACAACAGTGATTCGAGCAACGCCCGCTATTGTACAGCTTTTGATTTTGAGTAACCTTATTTTCACATCAAGAAATGCCAATGAGATTCTTGTTGCAGCACTTTGTTTTGGAATCAACTCTGGAGCATATGTAGCAGAAATTATTCGTGCCGGACTCGAATCAGTAGACAAAGGTCAGATGGAGGCAGGACGTTCACTTGGTTTTACATATATACAGACAATGAAACTTATCATCATTCCACAGGCAATTAAAAATATTCTGCCTGCACTGGGAAATGAATTTATTACGTTGATTAAAGAGACATCTATTGCAGGTGTAGTTGCTGTTACAGATCTTACAAAAGCAGCACAGTATATTGGTTCTGTAACGTGGGATGTACTGACACCTTTATTAATTGCAGCAGCATGTTATCTTGTTATGGTACTCGGACTTACAAAATTACTTGGTATCTTTGAAAGGAGGCTGGCACAAGGTGATCGTAACTAAAAATCTTCAGAAATCATTTGAGGGACATGAGGTATTAAAAGGAATCGACCAAAGAATCGAAAAAGGCGAACAAGTTGTTATTATCGGACCATCAGGATCAGGAAAATCTACTTTTCTCCGCTGCCTGAATCTTTTAGAAGAGCCAACAGGTGGTGAAATCTGGTTTGAAGGAAATAACATTACGAATAAAAAAACAGATATTAATAAACTTCGACAGAAAATGGGAATGGTGTTTCAACAGTTTAATTTGTTCCCGCACATTACGGTGAAGCAGAATATAACGCTTGCTCCGGTAAAATTAGGAGTGATGACACAAGAAGAAGCAGATAAAAAAGCGGACGAACTTTTACAACGTGTCGGACTTCCTGAAAAAGCAGATCAGTATCCAAATCAGTTATCAGGAGGGCAGAAACAGCGTATTGCCATTGCGAGAGCACTTGCAATGAATCCAGACGTAATGCTTTTCGATGAACCAACATCTGCGCTCGACCCGGAGATGGTAGGAGAAGTACTGGAACTTATGAAACAGCTTGCAAAGGAAGGAATGACTATGGTAGTGGTAACACATGAGATGGGATTTGCAAGAGAAGTTGCCAGCAGAGTTCTGTTTATTGATGAAGGTATCGTAAAAGAGGAAGCAGCACCTGAAGAATTTTTTGATCATCCAAAAGATGAACGTTTGAAAGAATTTTTGTCGAAAGTTTTATAGAAATAGGTTATACTGGAAATACTTAGTATGAATAATGATACGCCCCGCCGGAAATCTGGCAGGGCGTTTTAGCGTTTGATAAACAGAGGTAAAAGAAAATGCAGTATGAAAGAATAGAAGAAGCGATCTTCATAGAAAGACCAAATCGTTTTATTGCTTATGCTACAATAAAGGGGAAAAAAGAAGTTGTTCATGTGAAAAATACAGGGAGATGTGCAGAACTCCTTATTCCGGGAGTGACAATATATGTGCAAGAAAGTGATAATCTTGATAGAAAAACGAAATGGGATCTTATTGCAGTGAAAAAAAATGACAGAATCATAAATATGGATTCTCAGATTCCAAATAAAGTGGTTCAGGAATGGCTTCAGGAAGGAAATTTATTTGGAAAAGATGCGAGTATAAAGCCGGAGTCTACTTATCGAAATTCAAGATTTGATTTTTATGTAGAATATAAAGAAAGAAAAGCGTTTATTGAAGTTAAAGGCGTGACATTAGAACAGGACGGAATTGTAAAATTTCCGGATGCCCCAAGTGAAAGAGCTGTCAAACACGTAGGAGAATTGATAGAAGCTGTTAAAGAAGGTTACGAAGCATATATCATATTTGTTATACAAATGGAGACAGTACGATATTTTATGCCCAACATGGATACACAGGAAGCTTTTGGTGATATTTTGAAAAAAGCTAAAAAAGCGGGTGTAAAAATTCTAGCTTTTGACAGCATCGTTTCACCAGATAAGATCAGATTAAACAAAGAAGTGGAAGTTGTATTAGTTGATCCGGTTTTAAGAGAAATGACTGATCCACTGGTAAAATGGTATAGGGAAAATAAAAGAGATCTTCCATGGAGAAAAGAAGTTAGTCCTTACAGAGTATGGGTATCAGAAATTATGCTGCAGCAGACAAGAGTAGAAGCTGTAAAGGCATATTTTGAACGATTTATGAAAGAACTGCCAAATGTAGAATCATTAGCCCGGGCATCAGAAGAACGACTTTTAAAATTATGGGAAGGGCTTGGGTATTACAATAGAGTACGTAATATGCAAAAAGCAGCGATACAGATTATGGAAGAGCATGAAGGAAAATTTCCAAAAACGTATGAAATGATTCATTCGTTGAAAGGAATTGGTGATTATACAGCAGGAGCAATTAGTTCTTTTGCTTATGGAATTCCAAAACCAGCAGTAGATGGAAATGTACTTCGAGTTATTTCAAGACTTCTCGCAAGCTATGACGATATTGCAAAAGCTCAGGTGAAAAAACAGATAGAAGAAGAAATAGAAGAAGTAATACCAAAAGATTCGGCTTCTGATTTCAATCAGGGATTAATAGAATTAGGCGCTATTGTGTGTGTGCCAAATGGAGAACCAAAATGTATGGTATGTCCCTTGAAACATCTGTGTAAAGCAAACGCGCAAGGGATAGAACTGGAATTACCTGTCAAAACGAAGGCCAAAGAGCGAAGAATTGAAAAGAGGACGGTACTGATTTTGAAAGATACAGATAAAGTAGCGATTAGAAAAAGACCGTCAAAGGGATTACTTGCCGGGTTATACGAATTACCAAATGTGGAGGGAACTTTGACAAGGAAAGAAGTGATAGAATATTGTAAAACAAAGGGGATTTATCCACTTCATATTGAAAAAGCAGAGAATGCCAAGCATATATTCAGCCATGTGGAATGGCACATGACAGGTTATATCATAAAAATAGATGAACTAGAGAAAAATTGTGATGAGAATCTTCTATTTGTAAAACAAACAGAACTAGAGAAGATGTATTCTATTCCGTCAGCTTTCGAAAAATATAGGAAATATTGTTTCTGATATGATTTATGGTATAATTTAAATCAGAACATAATAAGTTTATGTAACCATAAATTTGAAAAAAAATGAAAGGTACAGAAGATGAAATATACATTTATAAT
>JAHHTM010000008.1 GCA_020024675.1 Muricomes sp. | reverse complement strand
TTATCATAGCGTGCAACGAGCAATGCTCTTTCTTCATTCCCCTGTACGGTGATTTGCATACAGTCTTTTTGAGAAAATGCAGCCGCAGATAAAAAACCGTTTTCATTTGCATTTTCTTGAAACTTAATAACTTCGTCATTATATGTATTTTTATATACAGTTTTTATAGATTCTAAATCAGTATTTAAATTTTTAGGTTCAACTGGAATCATTACCTGCATTCCACTATAAAAATTTGATACAATCGGTGCAAATATTGGAAATTCATCAATATCTGTTATTGCTTTCATTTCTTTTAAATGTTTATGTTGTTGTGTAAGTCCATATAATCGAGGTGCATTAAGTAGTGAACTTTTTTCTTCACTCTCGTATTCTGCAATCATATTTTTGCCGCCTCCACTATATCCTGTAAGCGAAAAGCAATGTAATATTTGATTCTTCTTAATTATTCCAGCCTTAACGAGTGGATAAACCAATGTAACAAAACCACAAGCGTGACAACCTGGAACTGCAATTCTTTTTGAATTTTTAATTGCTGATTTTTGATGTTCTCCAAGCTGCGGAAGACCATAAACCCAGCCTTTTTCTGTACGGTGAGCAGTAGAAGTATCAAGCAAAATCGTATCTTTGGGAGCAATTTTTGCTGCCTCTATTGATGCTGCATCTGGAAGACAAAGAACAACTGCGTCTGCTTTTTCCATCGCTTCTTTTATATGATCAAGGTTTTTACGATATTTTTCAGGCAACTCTATAAGTTCAATATCATTTCTTTTTTCTAATCTTGCACGCAGGCGAAGTCCTGTTGTACCTGCGCTTCCGTCTATAAAAACTTTTTTCATTGGTTTAAAAATTCCTTTACTGCTTTAATTTGTTTTTCAACTGATGCTAAACCAGTTCCGCCTTCAGAAATCCTTTTTTCTACACAAGTTTTTAAATCAATTTCTTTATAAAGGTCTTCATCAAATAGAGGACTAAATGATTTATATTCACAGAGTGATAATGTTTCAAGTACTTTGCCGTCATTTATACACTTTGAAACTATTTGACCAGAGATTTTATAAGCGCTACGGAAAGGAAGACCTTTTTTAACAAGATAATCTGCAAGGTCTGTTGCATTTATAAAACCTTCCTGTGCTGCTTTTTTCATGTTATCTGTGCAAACATTCATAGTCGCAACCATTGGTGCAAAGACTTTAAGGCACATTTTAACCGTTTCTACTGCATCAAACACACTTTCTTTATCTTCCTGCATATCTTTGTTATAAGCAAGTGGCAAACCTTTTAATGTAGTTAAAAGTCCCATTAAATCGCCATAAACACGGCCAGTTTTGCCACGAACAAGTTCTGCCATATCTGGATTTTTCTTTTGTGGCATAATTGATGAACCAGTTGTATATGCGTCTGAAAGTTCAATGAACTTAAACTCCCAACTTGACCAAAGAATTATCTCTTCTGAAAAACGAGAGAGATGCATCATAAGAATTGCTATATCACTCATAAGTTCAACAGAAAAATCACGATCTGAAACACCATCAAGGCTATTCATAGAAATACCACTAAAGCCAAGTTGTTTTGCCTCAAACACACGATCTGTATTATAAGTAGTGCCTGCAAGAGCACAACATCCAATTGGTGATATATTCATCCTTTTTAAACAATCTTCAAATCTGTCTATATCACGCATAAGCATCATTGCATAAGCCATTAAGTGATGCCCAAAAGTGATAGGTTGTGCACGCTGGAGATGTGTATATCCTGGCAATATTGTTGATCTATGCTCTTCTGCTTTTTCAGTTATTGCACTAATTACATCTTTTGTAAGTTCGATAATTTCGTTTGTTTCATCACGAAGATACATACGAATGTCAAGTGCAACTTGGTCATTACGGCTACGAGCAGTATGAAGTTTTTTACCAACATCTCCAAGACGAGATGTTAATTCTTCTTCAACAAACATATGTATATCTTCACACTTCATATTAAATTTAAGTGCGCCTGATTCTAAATCATCAAGGATACTTTGAAGACCATCGATAAGAGTTTCAGCCTCTTTTTTTGTTATAATGTTTTGCGCCCCAAGCATTAAAGCGTGAGCCATACTACCTTTAATATCCTGTTTATACATTTTATAATCAAAATGAATGGAAGAATTAAAATCATCTGCAACACTATCTATTATTCCGCTTGTTCTTCCTGCCCACATTTTAGCCATAATATTTTATCTCCGTTAGTTTATTTTTATCGAATATCATTTATTTTGATTTTTCTCATCTACGATTGCTTGAACTTTAATTGGCAAACCGTAAAGATTGATAAATCCTGCTGAATCTTTTTGATCATAATCGCTTTCACCGAAAGTAGCAATTTCTTCGCTATAAAGTGAGTAAGGACTCCATACGCCTGCGTTAATCATATTGCCTTTATATAATTTAAGTTTAACTGTACCTGTAACTTTTTCTTGAGTTTTATCAACAAAAGCGCTAAGTGCTTCACGAAGTGGTGTAAACCATTGTCCATTATATACAAGTTCTGCAAAAGTGATTGAAAGCTTTTGTTTTTCGTGCATTGTCATTTTATCAAGACAAATTGATTCAAGAACGCTATGTGCTTTATAAAGAATTGCACCACCTGGTGTTTCATATACGCCACGGCATTTCATACCAACAAGACGATTTTCTACAATATCAAGAAGTCCAATTCCGTTTGCCCCACCAAGTTCGTTGAGTTTTAAGATGATTTCTTTAGCACTCATTTTTTCGCCATCAAGTGCGACTGGAATCCCCTGTTCAAAATCCAAAGTTATATAAGTTGCCTTATCAGGTGCCATTATTGGTGAAACGCCCATTTCTAGAAATCCCTCTTTTTCATACTGAGGTTCGTTTCCTGTATCTTCAAGGTCAAGCCCTTCGTGTGAAAGATGCCAAAGGTTTTTATCTTTTGAATAGTTTGTTTCACGATTTATTTTAAGAGGAATGTTATGAGCCTCTGCGTATTCAATCTCTTCATCACGAGATTTAATATCCCACTCACGCCATGGTGCAATAATTGGCATATTAGGTGCAAAGTGTTTTACTGCAAGTTCAAAACGGACTTGGTCATTACCTTTACCTGTGCATCCATGAACGATTGCATCTGCGCCTTCTTTTTTAGCAATTTCAACTAAGCCTTTTGCGATACAAGGACGAGCGTGACTTGTTCCAAGAAGATATTCTTCATAAACAGCGCCTGCTTTCATTGTTGGAATGATGTAATCATCAACATATTCTTCTGTTAAATCTAAAACATATAATTTTGAAGCACCAGTTGCGATTGCTTTTTCTTCAAGTCCTTCAAGTTCATCATCTTGACCTACATTACCAGAAACTGCAATAACTTCACAGTTGTTGTAATTTTCTTTTAACCAAGGAATAATGATTGAAGTATCAAGTCCTCCTGAGTAAGCAAGTACAACCTTTTTAATGTTTTCTTTATTCATAATAATTATCTCCTTTTTGTATATTTATACGGTTTATCGCCTCAATATGTGCATATTATACATTCGTTATACATACTTGTCAACGCTTTATTTGAATATTTATTCATATTTTTTATTTATATATGCGTATTTATGCACTATTATTCATAAAATGCATAAAAATACATAGCTGATTGAAAGTATACGATGTCAAGGTGTTCGTACTGATTTAACTTTTTCACAACCTCGAAAAGCTTTAACAATAGTGAAGTCTGCTGTAGAGCTTTCCTACTTAACGAAAAAGGAACAACACAATCTAATGTCTGAATTTCTTATGGAATATTCCAAACAAAACGGATTTTTACATCCTAAATTCTTTATTGCTGATGCCATTCTCGAATATTTTCAATAAATGGTATGTGGCACAAACATCAAACGTCAATCAACTGAAAGCTGCTAAAGGTCTTAGAGTCTCTTCTACTGTTCCTTTTGGATATATGAAAGACGAAATGGATAAAGAAAAATGGCTGATAGATGAAACGGCATCTGATGTTGTCAGAAAGATATTTGATTTATGTATTAGAGGCAAAGACCCTTCCCAAATAGCAAGGCAACTTAAAAACGAAAAACTATTAACACCGACTGCATATTTTTATTCTATTAATAGGAAAACTTCCAATCCTATGCCGGCTAATGTTTATGGATGGTGTACAGATACAGTAAAGCATATCCTCGATAATCAACAATATACAGGATGTACTGTGAATGTTAAAAGCACTACGGTCAGTTACAAAGTACATAAAGTGATCAAAACTTGTTGTTGCAAGTGAAATAGAACTGGATAAGGCTAAACAAGTACAAGTAGATATGCAAATGTTGTCACAAGGCTTAAGCGAATTTACAGATATAAAGGAACTCACACCTGCTATCGTAAATAAACTGATTCAGTGAGATTCATAAAAACGAGAAAAAGCATTCTTACAATAATGTAAAAATTGATATATACTTCACAGCAATAGGTCTTGTGGATATTCCAACAGAACAACAACTTATTGATTTAACGAACAAAATAATCAACGCTAGAGCATCGTAAAATGAAAAACGCTTAAAAAACCTCCTTATTAGCACGTGGCTAACACTCGGCTGTTTTTATGTAAATTGTAATAATCTTTTTCCTATGTTATACTGAGATTCAAAAATCATCTATTATATTATAAAGGAGCTTTTTTATATGAACGGAAAAATCAAAAAAGTTGCTGCCATCCACGACCTTTCCGGTTTTGGACGCTCTTCACTCACAGCGATCATCCCGACATTATCTACTATGGGAGTTCAAGTATGTCCTCTTCCTACCGCTATTCTTTCAAATCATACAGGTGGCTTTGAAAGCTACTCTTACATAGACCTTACCGATTCCATGAGCGAGTATATTGACGTCTGGAAAAAGATCAATCTGGATTTTGAATGTATTTACTCTGGTTTTTTAGGTTCTACAAAACAAATAGAGATTGTCTCTGACTTTATTGACTATTTTGGGAATGAAGACAATCTGATTGTCGTCGATCCTGTCATGGGGGACAATGGAGAACTTTACAGTTCCTTTGACACTACGATCATTTCTGAAATGAAAAAACTGATTGCAAAAGCAGATATGATCACGCCTAATTTCACAGAAGCTGCATTTCTTCTTGGAATGGACAATCCTCCAAAAACCATTAATGATGAAACCGCCCGTGACTGGCTTCTTAAGCTTTCTGACATGGGACCTAAGATCGTCGTGATCACCAGCGTTCCTAATGCTGAGAAAGAAGAATATACAAATGTCCTTGCCTATGATCGAAAAAATAACATCTTTTGGAAGGTCGGTTGTCGTTATATACCTGCATTCTATCCCGGTACAGGAGATATCTTCACAAGTGTAGTCATTGGAAGTCTTTTACAAGGAGACAGCCTTCCGGTTGCTCTAGATCGTGCCACACAATTTATATCCCAATGTATTAAAGCTAGTTATGGATTTAATTATCCAAAAAGAGAAGGGGTCCTTTTAGAAAAAGAACTTGGAATATTAAACATGCCTGTTCTTATAAGTGGATATGAAATGTTATAATACTTTTATTGATAATTATTATCAACAATTGTTCTTTTTTCTAATCCTTATTGACAATTATTCTCATATAGTTTAGTATGAGAGAAATGGGAGTTAGCATATTCTAACTCCCATCTAAAAGCCCTTTAGTTAGCTCTGGCTAACTTTTTACATTATAAATAAGTCAAGGGTCGTATCAAGTTTTGAAAGGAGCAGACACATGAGAAATCTTAGTGAGGCAAAAGTAGGAGATACTGTAACAGTTGTTAAACTTCATGGTGAAGGTGCTGTCAAAAGAAGAATCATGGATATGGGAATTACAAAAGGTGTAGAAATCCACATCCGTAAAGTTGCACCACTTGGTGATCCAATGGAATTAAATATCCGTGGATATGAACTTTCTATTAGAAAAGCAGACGCGCAGATGATTGAGATCAACAACTAGTATTTATCTGGAAAGAGAGGATTAATTATGGGTATCAAAATCGCACTAGCCGGTAACCCGAACTGTGGTAAGACTACACTGTTCAACTCATTAACCGGTTCTAACCAGTACGTAGGTAACTGGCCTGGAGTAACTGTAGAAAAAAAAGAAGGACACTTAAAAGGAAATAAGGATGTTGTCATTCAAGACCTTCCTGGTATCTATTCTTTATCTCCATACACATTGGAGGAAGTTGTTGCAAGAAGTTATCTTGTAAATGAAAAACCTGATGCAATTCTTAACATTGTAGATGGAACAAATATCGAACGAAATCTTTACCTTACAACACAGCTTATCGAGCTTGGTCTTCCAGTTGTAATCGCTGTTAACATGATGGATCTTGTTCGTAAGAATGGCGATAAGATTGATGTTGCTAAACTTGGGAAATCTCTTGGATGCGAAGTCATCGAGATCAGTGCATTAAAAGGTGAAGGTGGAATGGATGCTGCTAAAAAAGCAGTTGAACTTGCTAAATCACATAAAGTTGGGGAACACCCTCACGTATTTACAGGAAGCGTAGAACACGCTATCGCACATATTGAAGAATCTATCTCAGGTAAAGTTGATTCTTGGAATCTTCGCTGGTATGCAATCAAAGTTTTTGAACGTGACGAACGCGTTCTTGAAGTATTAAAACTTGATAAAGCACTTGCTGATCACCTTGAACAGCACATCGCTGACTGCGAAGCTGAAATGGATGATGATTCAGAAAGTATCATCACAAACCAGCGTTACAATTACATCAGCACTGTAGTAGAAAAAGCTGTAAAGAAAAAAACTGGAAAACACAGCCTTTCTACATCAGATAAGATTGACAGAATCATCACAAACCGTGTTTTAGCTCTTCCAATCTTTGCAGCCGTAATGTTCCTTATCTATTCTATCGCTATGGGACCTTGGAAAATTTCTATTGGTACAATGGCTACAGACTGGACAAATGATGTTCTCTTCGGAGAATGGGTTCCAACACTCTTTGACAATATTCTTTCTGCTCTTCACGTAAGTGGATGGCTGTACGGACTTATCATGGATGGTATTGTTGCCGGTGTAGGTGCTGTATTAGGTTTCGTACCTCAGATGCTTGTTCTTTTCCTTCTTCTTGCAATCCTTGAAGATATTGGATATATGGCACGTATCGCATTTATTATGGACCGTATTTTCCGTCGTTTCGGATTAAGTGGTAAATCTTTCATCCCTATGCTTGTAGCAACAGGATGTGGTGTTCCTGGTATCATGGCTTCTCGTACAATCGAGCAGGACCGTGACCGTAAAATGACAATTATGACTACAGGATTTATTCCTTGTGGTGCTAAGATGCCAATCATCGGACTTTTCGCCGGTGCAATCTTTGGAAATTCTCCATGGGTAGCAACATCTGCATTCTTTATTGGAATCGCAGCTGTCATCATAACTGGTATCATGTTAAAGAAATTCAAAGCTTTTGCAGGAGAACCTGCTCCATTCGTAATGGAACTTCCTTCTTACCATGCCCCATCAGCCGGAAACGTATTACGTGCTACATGGGAACGTGGTTGGTCATTCATTAAACGTGCTGGTACAATCATCTTACTTTCTTCTATCATTCTTTGGTTCCTCCAGGGATATGGTTTCGTAGATGGCGTATTCACAGCTGTTGAAGACAACAACACTTCATTACTTGCTGCAATTGGTAATGCAATTGCCTGGATCTTCTATCCTCTTGGTTGGATGGGTGATATGGCTTGGAAAGCAACTGTTGCTACATTCACAGGTCTTATTGCAAAAGAAGAAGTTGTTATGACATTCGGTACACTTTACAACTACGCTGGTGAGTTAAGTGAAGCCGGAGACGAAATCTGGCCACTAGTTGCTCAGGACTTCGGTGCTGTTACAGCTTACAGCTTCATGATCTTCAACTTACTTTGCGCTCCTTGCTTTGCAGCTATGGGTGCAATCAAACGTGAAATGAACAATGCAAAATGGACTCTTGCCTCTATCGGATATATGTGTGCATTTGCTTATGTAATCTCACTTATCGTATTCCAGATTGCCGGTCTTGTTACAGGCGAAGCTACATTTGGTATCTGGACAATTGTTGCGATTGCTCTTCTTGCTACATTGTTATATCTTCTTTTCCGTAAGGGATACAAACCTGACGAGAAAACACATAGCATTTCTTCAGTAGAAGCAGCTAGCAAATAAATACAATTTTAAAATAGAGGCCTGTGTGGCCTCTATTTTAGTGAAAGGGAAAAATCTTATCATATGATGATTAATAAAAGACTTATTACGACTGTCAAAGACAGTAAAAAATATATAATTGCCAATGTTATCTTCCAGTGGGTTTCACTGCTAGCTAACATTTTTTTAATTCTGACTGTTTCAGACCTCATAGGAAAAATATGGAATAATGAATGGACAAAACCTCATTTATATCATTCTGTCATTTACATTATCCTCTGTATTCTAGTCCGCTTGATCTGTACAATCCTCTCTACAAAAATGAGTTATTTATCTTCAAAAGAAGTGAAAAAAACTCTGCGCTCAAAAATTTATGAAAAATTGTTACGTTTAGGACCTTCCTATAGACAGAACACAGCAACATCTGAGGTTGTACAGATTGCAGTAGAAGGGGTCGATCAGCTTGAAACATACTTTGGTTCTTATCTGCCACAATTTTTTTACAGTATGCTCGCACCTCTCACACTTTTTATTGCTTTAAGTCCGATCAGTTTTTCTTCTGCCCTGGTTCTTTTTCTCTGCGTGCCACTTATACCTGTTACCATCGCAGCTGTACAGACCTTTGCAAAGAAGCTCCTTGCCAAATACTGGGGACAATATACAACACTTGGAGATACATTCCTTGAAAATCTGCAAGGCCTTACAACCTTAAAAATCTACCAGACTGATGAACTTAAAAATCAGGAAATGAACCGTGAATCTGAAAACTTTCGTAGGATTACAATGAAAGTTCTTTCCATGCAGTTAAACTCCATTATTGTCATGGATATTATTGCCTACGGCGGAGCTGCCCTTGGAATCATCATGGCTGTAAATGCTTTTGAAAAAAGCGCAATTACACTTTCCGGAGCTTTAGCCATCATCCTTTTATCTGCAGACTTTTTCATTCCAATGCGTATGCTTGGAAGTTTCTTCCACATTGCAATGAACGGCATGGCTGCAAGTGATAAGATCTTCCGCCTTCTTGACCTTAGCGAAAATCAAAACTTAGATACAAAACCTTTCCCTGAAAATGAAGGTATTTCTATCCAAAACCTGAATTTTTCGTATGATGGTGAACGTACTGTCCTGAACAATATTAATGCCTCCTTCCCTGTCCATGGGTTAACTGCCATTGTTGGAGAAAGTGGATGTGGAAAATCAACCATTGCTTCTATCCTGTCTGGAAAACTTCAGGGATATGATGGCAGTGTTTTAATCGGAAACACCTCTGTATCCGATATTTCAAGAGAAGATCTGGCTAAGAATATTACTTATATCGGATTTGACAGTTACCTGTTTTCCGGAACAATCCGTGAAAACCTGTTAATGGGGAACGAAACTGCTACGGATGATACATTATGGTCTCTCCTTGAAACAGTCCGCCTGGCAGAGTTTCTGAAAGCAGAACAAGGACTTGATACTGTTCTTACGGAAAAAGCTTCAAATCTCTCCGGTGGACAACGCCAACGCCTTGCTCTTGCAAGAGCCATCCTTCATGACAGTGCTTTCTATATCTTCGATGAAGCAACTTCTAACATCGATGTAGAAAGTGAAAACACTATAATAGATGAAATTAAAAAACTGTCGAAGACAAAATCCGTAATCTTTATTACTCACAGACTTGCAAATGCTGAAAATGCTGACATGATCTATGCAATGGAAAACGGACAGATTGTAGAACATGGTTCTCATGAAGAATTAATTGCTCGCAACAATCTATACAATCACATGTGGAACACTCAAAATGAACTTGAGAATTTTAAAAAGGAGGACAATTAAATGAAACAACGAAGTAATCTTAACATCTGTGTCCGCCTCTTAGCTTTAGTGAAACCACTTACCGGACATATGCTCCTTGCAATACTTTTAGGCGTACTTGGACATCTTGCCGCTACATTTATCACAATACTTGGTGGAGCTGCTATTTTAACTCTGCTTGGTTTTCACTTTCCTTTTTCCTTAAAAACATTCCTGATTTTTCTTGTTGTATTTGCCATCCTGCGTGGAGTACTTCATTATGGGGAACAGGCATTTAACCACTATATCGCCTTCTCACTACTTGCACTGATCCGTGATAAAGTATTTCGTTCTCTTCGAAAACTTTGTCCTGCAAAACTGGAAGGCAAAGAAAAGGGAAATCTTATTTCCATCATCACTTCAGACATTGAATTGTTGGAAGTATTTTATGCTCATACGATCTCACCGATCGTAATTGCTTTGCTTACCTCACTGATCATGATTATTTTTATCGGACAGTTTCATCCTTCTCTTGGAATTCTGGCTGCAATTGCTTATATAACCATTGGAATTATTATTCCTTTCATTGCTTCCAAACTGACTTCTAAAGCCGGGATTGCCTTCCGTACAAAATCAGGACAACTTAGTAGTTTTGTTCTCGACAACTTAAGAGGACTTCCAGAAATCCTTCAGTATAATTCCGGAGAAAAACGTTTAAAAGAAATGAACGCTCAAACAGATGAACTTTCAAAAGATGAAGAACACATCAAAAAAAGTATCGGAATCAATTCCGCACTTACACAGTCTATGATTTTACTCTTTGACATTACAATGTTGATCCTTGCTTTTCATCTTTATATCTTCCAGTCTGTGGATCTTGTCGGACTTGTGATCCCTGTGATCGCACTTATGAGCTCCTTCGGACCTGTAATCGCTCTTGCAAACCTTGGAAGCACACTTACAAATACTTTTGCTGCAGGTAATCGTGTTCTAGATATTTTAGACGATGTCCCTGTTGTAGAAGAACTTAGCGGAAATGCTGAAATCAATTTTCATGGTGCAAAGGCAGATCACGTAAACTTTTCTTATGATGAAGAACAGATTCTATCTGATGTTTCCATTGATATCCCGGAAAATACCATTCTTGGGATCGTTGGAAAAAGCGGATGTGGAAAATCAACTTTATTAAAACTTCTTATGAGATTCTGGGATACAGACCAAGGAGAAATTCTCCTGTCTGATACCAATATCAAAAATATCAATACTTCCAACCTTCGAAATATGGAAAGTTTTGTAACTCAGGAAACCCATTTATTCCATGACAGCATTAAAAATAATCTGCTCATCGCAAAACCGGATGCCACTGATGAAGAAATCATCACCGCCTGTAAAAAAGCTTCTGTGCATGATTTCATACTAAAACTTCCAAATGGTTATGATACGCCTGTAGGAGAGCTTGGAGACACCCTTTCCGGCGGAGAACGCCAAAGACTTGGTCTTGCCCGTGCCTTCCTCCATAATGCTCCGTTCCTTCTTCTGGACGAGCCAACCAGTAACCTGGACAGTCTTAATGAAGCTGTCATTTTAAAATCAATCTATGAAGAGAGAAAAGATAAAACCGTTGTTCTTGTCTCTCACCGCGAATCTACTATGAAGATTGCAGAGAAAATCTATCGGGTAGAATCAGAAAGGAAAAGCTGATGAATCTAAAAAAAACAATTTACATTATTATCGGATGCGCCGGAGTAGTTTTAGGTGCAATCGGTGCTGTTGTCCCACTTTTACCGGCCTTCCCATTTCTTTTACTGGCTGCGTTTTGTTTTGCAAAAAGTTCTAAAAAATTACATGACTGGTTTGTTTCCACTCAATTATATAAGAAAAACCTGGAGTCTTATGTCCAGGGAAAAGCCATGACTGTTCGAGTAAAACTTCGAATCATGACGGTTATTTCTCTTACTATGCTGATTGGATTCCTCATGATGAGTAGAGTGCCTATCGGCCGGATTATCCTTGGAATCGTATGGCTGTGCCATGTTATGTATTTTGCTTTTGGCATCCGTACAATCAAAGAAGAGGAAGAAGATCTCACCCGTAATCTGGAATTCGAAGATTAATGTCAAAAAGAAGGAGCTTGATTCTAAGCTCCTTCTCTTATTTTATAAAGAACAATATTCTCTTTTTAGCAATCCAATCAATTCTCTTAAACGCTCATCATAAATGGAATAGATCACATGCTGTCCTTGTTTCTCAGAAGAAATAAGCCCACCTTCTTTGAGCCTATGCAAGTGCTGAGACAATGCCGGTCCTGTAATATCTTTTACCCGCTCTGAAAGTTCTCCCACTGTAAGTGGTCCCTCAAGCAATGCACATAAAATCAAAAGACGATTTTCATTCGCCAGATGAGAAAGTAATTTTGCAACATCCTTTGCCTGCTCACGCATCTTCTTCACCTCTTTTTCCACTACATATGCTACATGTACTGCAGTTATCCACACAAGAGTCTTTCTTTTCCTCTTTTCTTGCACGCAACTGACAAATCAACTGTGTTGTCGTTCCCATTGGACAGAACACACACCAGGTACGTGGTTTATAAAGCGCCATCACGATCAGACCAATCAATGTAGAGGTCAGCATCATACTATAAAATCCAAAAGCAAATTGTGCAACCCACAAAGCAAACACCGTCCCATGATATGCCCACTGCCATGGCACTTTAAATGTCCAAAATAATTTCACTGCCTGTCCTAATCCCTGCGCCCCACTTCCCACCAAATAGGTCGTGAAGAGCATCTGGAAAAACATTGTAAAGAAAAAAATCAAAAATCCATATCGAAACACTTTGGAACGCATCCAGTTCGGTGTCGGTTTATTTCGCGATAATTTCAGCCGTTTTCCTAATAACTGTAAAAACTGTCCTCTATCGCAAAAACGGTTGCAATACAATTTCCCACCACCGAAGATTGAAATCAAAAGTGGAAGCATGAAAAAGATCATTCCAAGCCATGCAAACATAATGTTAAAAAATCCTAATCCTAAATAAATCGGTGTTATGATCCAAAGATAATCATACCATTTCTTTTTCTGTTTCATGCTCTTCCTCCCTATCCTTAAATTCAATAGTTCCGGCCGGACATTCCTTTACACATTTTCCACAACCTACGCATTTATTCTTGTCTATTCTTGCTATTACCCCTTTCCAAATGGAAATAGCAGACATTGGACAGACTTTTTGGCAAGTCCCACATGCCACACAAAAATTTCCCACTTCTGCATATCTTTTTGAAGCCATTAATTTTCCTCCTCTATATTATTTAAGCAATTACTTAATTAAGTAATTGCTAATATAACATATCTGATATGGAAAATCAAGATTTATTTTTTACCGATTCTTTTGCGCAATTCATGATAAATTTCTTTAGTTTCTGCCTGGTCTTTTCCGCTAAGCACAATGGTATCCTCTTTGGTTTCAAGCACAATACCTGCTTTACAATTATAATAGGAATATCTTGTATAATATCCAAGTTCACTATTTTCAAAAGACCCTGCCAAGAGATGAAATGTTCCAAGTCCCCATGTTCTGATGCCCGGATCCATTTCTTCCTTAAACTCTATCTTCTTAATATCCTCATAATTAATTGTCATATCTGACCAATATGAAGCTTTTATCGTAACACTTTCATCCTTGTACTGCACGTTGATGTTTCCGGTAAATAAAGATATACCTACAATAACTACGACTACTGCTAAAAAGATCCAGGTTGCTTTTTCTAATCTTTTATTCATTGTAGATTTTTCTACTTTAGAGAAATCAATTCCCTCTTTTACTTGCTTTTTGTAATATACATACGAAAAAAGAATTGGAACAAATGCCAGTACCAATAATGTCGGAACAAAAACCACTTCTCCTACTTCCCTCGGTAAAAATGCTGCCAAAATTAACAGCACTCCTCCTGTTGCCCACAACTTTCCGGAAAATCTGTGTGTCTTGTTCCAGTTGTCCTCACTTTGCAATGTCCATTTTACCTTTACTCCCATTGTAGTATTCTGTCTATATTTTGGAAGATAATTTCCGATTACGACAAACATAAATCCAAATAAAACTTCCATAATCCTATACAAATTTAATTGGATCCGGAATATAGATGCATACATGATACAACTTACAGCAATCGTAATAACTGGAGTGATCCAGTAAATCATATTTGCAGCTTTTTTTGTTTGTTTCTGATTCCTCGGATCACGAAATGTAAAAAACATTCCAAGCCACTGAAATACTAAAATTACAAGATATGGGAATACACACATCCAGATTTCATTTTCCAAAGACATTCCACTAACAGCTTTAATTTTATCCCACAAAATTATATTTAAAATTACCGGCAACATAATTATGAATGAGGATACTGCCATTTTTTTCTTATTCATTTTCATACCTTTTACTCTCCTTTCAGATTCTTAATCCACAACATTACTTCTTCTAAAACTGATGCATTTAATTCATAAAAAATATATTTTCCTTCTCTGTCATCTCTGATAAGATCTGCCTCTTTTAATACAGATAAGTGTCTAGAGATGGATGCTCCTGTCACATCGAAATGCTCTGCGATCTCACCTGCCGACATCTTTCCTTTCTTTAACATATTTAATATTTCCCGACGAATCGGATCTGCTAAAGCTTTCATTGTGTGTTGTAATGCCAATCTACACTCCTCTTTCATTTAACATTTAACCTAATTGTTAAATATAATATATAACGAGAAATCACTTTTTGTCAATATTTATCCCAAAAATTTTTGTGTCCATGAAAAAATGTGTTATAATACACAAGGTCTTTTATGACAAATCTAAACAATGGGAAGTGAAACACTTGAACTATCTTTTTCAATTTGCAATTATTGCAATCATAACTTTTATCGGAGAGATTTTACATTTTCTTCTTCCTCTTCCAATTCCTGCAAGTATCTATGGCCTAGTCATTTTATTTGTAGCTTTATGTACGAAGTTCATTAAATTGGAACAGGTTGAAAATGCTGCCGATTTTTTTCTTGCCATCATGCCTGTATTGTTCGTACCGGCCTCTGTAAATCTAATGACAAAATGGCCTGTCATCAAAAACAACCTTCTCGGATTGCTCCTTACCTGCATTATTTCTACAATCGTGGTAATGACTGTAACCGGATTGGTTGCCCAGAAACTGATGTCAAACAAGGAGGATCCAGATCATGAATAATCTATTGGAGACTTCTTCCTACTTTGGACTGGCTCTTACACTGCTTATCTTTACCCTTAGTCAGAAGGGTGCTAAGAAGATTAAATTTCCACTTTTTAATCCAATTCTTGTATCTGCCGCTGTCATCATTGCAATTCTTGCATGTTTTAACATCAGCTATGATACTTATGCTGTGGGAGCAGACCTGATCGCCAGCCTTTTGACTCCTGCCACAATCTGTTACGCAGTTCCTTTATATAAGCAAGTGGAAATTCTTAAGAAAAACTGGATTACAATACTTATCAGTATTGCCTGTGGCTGTATAACATCTGTCTTCAGTGTATTTGTATGTTCCCTTGTATTTAAATTTACACCTGAAATTTACACAGCACTGTTGCCAAAATCCGTTACCACAGCAATTGGAATGGGAATTTCCGAAGAGCTTGGAGGTATCGTTCCAATTACCGTTGCTGTAATTATATTTACCGGAATCTTAGGTGGTGCTTTTGCAGTAAGTATCTGTCGTATCTTCAAAATTACACATCCTGTTGCAAAAGGACTTGCCATCGGTACTTCCGCACATGCAGTCGGAACTTCAAAAGCCATTGAACTTGGAGAAGTCGAAGGTGCAATGAGTGGTCTTGCAATTGTTGTTTCCGGACTTATGACTGTTATCCTTGCACAATTAGCTGCCGGATGGATATAGAAAAAGCGCACCTCACGGTGCGCTTTCTTATCCTAAATAAACCTTATCTTGCTTCCAGCATCTCCTCTGAACCGAATACTACATAGCCTGATTCTGCTTGTTTTTTCGCATCTTCTTTTTCGATTACTCTTAAATCTACTTTTCCTTTTTTAATGACCTGACGATTGTCCTTTTCAAGTTCCATGGTAACTTCTGCCGGATATACGCCTGGTTTCGTGTAATCCACCTTTGAATCATCTACCGTAATCTTCTTAACTTCGCCTTTTTCAGAATCTTCTAACATATCTGTCAAGGATTTGGAAAGGTCAAAATCTTTTACATCTCTTACTACCGCAAGCTGATCAAGCTTTCTAACATAATGTTTCATATCAGCGATTGCTTCATCTTTTGTCTGCTCAAGATCATCCTTAATCTCTTCTGGCTTCTTCATTTTCTCTGGTTCTTTCATCTCATCTGTTTTCTTCTTTTCTTCCGTTTGCTTCATCTCATCCATTTTCTTCTGTCCACATCCAGTCAAGGATGCTGCTGACATAGAAACGATCAGAATAATTGCTAATATTATCTTCTTCATAAATCCATCTCTCCCTTACTTTTTTTCAGATCTAGATGTTAGTATTCCCAATTTTTTTCAAATAAAACATAAGATAATATTTTAGCAATGTTTTTATAATTTGGTACGATGATAATGATCTACTACATTATTCCAGGCTTCATATTTTTTATCACCTTTTTTATTGGTAATAATATGAGAATAATTGTCTTGTATGTATTGTCCAATAAATTCTGTGGATCTTGCAGCTCCATAAGTATTCATGTGATTTCCATTATCTCTAAAATCTGATTTAAGTTCCACTTTAAAATCATCTCTTGGAATATTCATATCAACAAATTTTACATCATACTGTTTTGCCAGTTCTTTAACCGCATTATGTTTTGCATAACTCCAAGAACTTGGACTTGGCAATTCCAGCAATAAGATTTCAATGTTTTCTTTCTTGCATTTTTCTATAAATGAACGAATATGTTTTTCATTTTCTTTTGGAAATGGCTTTGGATCTGATTTTGGATTTCCCATATAATCTTTCTCATATTTCGTCTTATAAACAACTTTCGATGGAATATATCCTTTATTTAAATCCACATCTTCTTTCCGACTCGGAAAATCATGAAAATCTCTTGTCTTGATTTCTTTCCACCTTGAATGATAAATAAAAGGGGCAAACAATATATTCGTTGAATCCATTTCCACAGTGCTTTTACTGTAAAAACAATCCGTTTCTAAAATTGCAAGCTTTGGCTGTTGTTTTTTTAATGTCTGCCCAAGCAAACGGTTGATATTATTTATGGTCTGTCTTGGTCTTCCAGAGCTATAGGCCGTGATTCCATATTTTTCAAAAAGTACAGCCGGTGAAAACCCTGAATAAACATCCGAATTTCCATATACCATGACATCCAGTGTATTTTCCGGTTCTGCTAAAAATCCCATACCACTATAGTAAAGCTGACCTCCAGAATCTTCAATGTTTTTAGGAGTAACAACCATACCTATATACATGTATATTCCGACACTAAGCATAATACAAACTATAAATAAGCTGAGTCGTTTTATTTTTTTATACAAATTAAAAACCTCCATATATTGGATCTGGCGGTAAATAATCCAGTCCATATGCACCAAACACAATGATAATGCAACAAGCTCCAAAACATACCGCATACTTTTGATAAGTTGTAAGATTATTAAATAATTTTTCTAGATTAATGTGTTTCATTTTAATCACAGCACTTACAATAACTACGATCATTGACAATAGTAAAACAATCCATTCTGGCATCTCAAGCACCTTTAAGAATGGAAATGTTTCTCCTGACCGAAATATATTTTTCATCATACTCAAGAAATCTTCCAAATTATTCGCACGGAACATAAGCATTCCAATGAGAACAAAAAACTGAGTTTTCAAAATCTGCAACAAAATCACTAACTTGCTCTCTTTGTTAATCTTTAACTTTTCAAACAATTTACTAAACACTGGTGAAACTTTGTGTAAAAGAATCATAAGTATAAAATAGTAAAGCCCATAGCATATGTATTTGATGCTTGCACCATGCCATAAACCTGTTAAAAACCATACTGTAAGAAGCGATACTGTAAGTGTCGTAAAATCGCCCAAAGCCATTTTCATCTTTTTCGTCAAGTTTCTAAGCCAGCGAGAAGTAGATACCGGATAGAAAACATAATCTCTAAACCAGCTTCCAAGTGAGATATGCCACCTTCTCCAAAATTCCGCAACATCTCTTGCTATAAATGGCAGGTCAAAGTTTTGCGTAAGCTTAATTCCAAAAATTTTCGAAATTCCTGCTGCCACATCGATATATCCTGAGAACTCTGCATATAGTTGTAACGTAAAGGCTACTGCACCCAGAACAATCGTAACGCCACCATATCGTACATAATGACTGAACACCTCATCTGAAATAATCGCTGCCCGATTGGCTACCATGAAAATCTTAAACAGACCCCAAAGTATCTGTCCTACTCCACTAAAAACGTTTTCTTTTTTAATCTGCTCGTTTCTACACATTTGAGGCATCAAAAGATTATATCGCCCAAATGGACCTTCATGAAGCTGAGGGAAACAACTGATAAAAAGTCCAAGTTTAAGAAGATTTCTTTCTGCCTGATACTTTCCTCGGAAAACATCGATCACGTAGCTTAAACTTTGCAACGTATAATACGATAATCCCAATGGAAAAACCATTTTTACTGCAGTTGGAACTATATCAAAAGAAAAGAACATCTTGAAATATTTCAGTACAAATAGTATCCCTAAGTTTATAATAATATAACAAAAGACTATCAACTTCTTTTTTCGTTTGATCTTTTCTTTTATTTGTTTTCTAAACTGTTTTTCCAATCCTTTGGTATCATTTCTTTTTGTGATCTCATCCATGCAAATTCCTGCAAGATATGTGGTAAAAATCGTAATCAGCATAAACAAAAGTCCGTATGGGCTAAAATAGCCTGCGCAGATCAAACTTATTAGCAATAAAACAATATGACGATATTTAGCCGGAGCAATCGCATAAGCCGGAAGTGACACTGCCGTAAAGATACCAAAGAACGTTAATATTGCATATGGCATATTATTCTCCATCCAATTCCTGAACAAGCCTGTACATACTTTCCACTGAATTAAAATTTTCAGGGATTAAATGAATCGGCGTAATCTCTATATCAAACTCTTCATTCAGATTGGAAACAAGTTTTACGATGTTCAATGATGTAAGCATTTTAGAATCTACAAGATCTTTTGCATTTCTAAAATCTGTGTTCGGGATTATCTGTTCTAATATTTTATAAATTCTTTCCATTGTCATTTTCTCCTTTGTTTTACTTATTTTCTAAGATTAATTTTAAAATCATTTTTCGGTCTATTTTTCCATTAGCATTTTTCGGAAAAGATTCAAACACTTCATAAACCGAAGGCTGCATATAGTAAGGCAACTTCTTTTCTCCATATTCTCTTAACTGATCATCCATCTGTTCACTGGATTCATATGCGAGAATCAGTTCATCCTTTTCTTTGTCGTAAAGGCATACCGCAAGTTCTACGTTCTTTGCTGTATTAAATACATTTTCTATTTCACCTGGTTCAATTCTGTACCCTTGATGTTTGATCTGAAAATCTTTTCGCCCTATATACTCAAATTCTCCATACTCATTTTTCTTTACAAGATCTCCAGTTTTATAAACCACATCCAAATAATTTTGATGAAGTGGGTTTTGTATAAACGCCTTTTCTGTATTTTCTTTGTTTCGATAATATCCTTTTCCAACAAATGGCCCTTTTATATACAATTCACCAATGGAATCATCTGTAATGGCATTGCCATTTTCATCAACAACAATTAACTCGCAGTTGTCACAGGCATTCCCGATTGGAAGTGTTTCTCGTTCATCAAATGTTCTGTCTACAACATAATATGCGCATATGTCTGTTGTCTCTGTCGGTCCGAATAAATTTGCATATGTAACATCTTTTAGGTACTTTCTCCAGTAATTCAAATATTTTACCGGCATGACTTCCCCTGCAAATAATGCTTTCTTAAGTGTTTCTGGCAGCATATACTTTAATACATCAAATTTTGCTACAATACCATAAGCCGATGGAACCCAGTATATACTGTTCACTTTTCGTTCATTCATATAACTTATAAGCTTTGCCGGAAAAGAAAAATATTCTTTGGGAATGATATGATAAGATGCACCTGTAAAAATTGTAGAATAAAAATCTGAAACCGACATACTAAAGTGAAGTGGTGTCTGAGAGCCAAAAACTGTGTCACTGTTTATTTCAAAGCATTGTACAAACCAGTCTATATAGGTGATCACATTTAAATGTGTGATCAAAGCACCTTTCGGTTCTCCTGTAGATCCGGATGTAAAGAGAGCATAGGCAGGATCATCGGAAGTCATTCTTTTTCTGATTTTTCCAAGAACAACTTCAACATGATCTTCTTCTGTAACCACATTTTTCCATTCAATTTTTTCAATATTCGGTGCAAAAGTTTTTACTTTCTCTAAAAACTCCTGCTCATAAATAACAGCCCCCGGACGTAGCGTATTTAAGATATGACTAAGTCTTGACAATGGCGATTCTGCATCCAGCACGACATAAAAATTGCCACTATATAAAACACTTAGCATTGCTACCGGTAGATAACGGGTTCTTTTCATGAATATGGCCACAGGCTTTTTCTCTATTTTCTTTTTTGCAAGCTCATTAGCCACCTGCATTGCCATTTTCTGAAATTGTATATATGTGAGCATTCCTTCTGGATCTGCTACTGCAATATGTTGCGGATACTTCTGAACCGTTGATTCAAAGTAATCTAATATTGTTTTTTCCATTTTGCATCACCTCATTTGTATAAACAAAGGAAATTCATCATTTACCTCGCTACAAACAGAAATGATTGTATTGTCGATCTGATAGCTGTTTAAATAACATTCATCTATCCTGCAGTTTTCAGCAAACAGCTTTTGTCCTTTTAGGAAAGGTTGGTCTGGAGTGGTATCTAAT